>NZ_UWOA01000035.1:0-50382 GCF_900604305.1 Mycobacterium sp. P7213 | reverse complement strand
CCCGAAGACGGGCCGCCCCCGCCACCGGAAGACCTTCCGCCTCCTCCGCAGGACTGGGGACCGCCCGCACCCGATCTGGTGACCAACTGGTCCATGCCGGCGCCGCACGCGCTGCCGCCGGGGATCGTCAACGAGCGCGGCATGCAGGTCAAGACGATCCTCGTCGCGCGCAGCATCAGCGAAGCGTTCCCGCAGATTCACGACATGATCGGGGTGCGTCCCGATGGTCAGCGCTGGCATCCGTCCGGACTGGCCATCGACGTGATGATCCCCAACGCCGGCAGCCCGGAGGGCATCGCGTTGGGAGACCAGATCGTCGCTTACGTCCGGGAGAACGCCGGTCGATTCGCCATGCAGGACGCGATCTGGCGCGGTACCTATTACACACCGGCCGGACCCAGCGGTGGCGGTAACGGCCACTACGACCACGTGCATATCACCACGTTCGGCGGGGGCTACCCCAATGGCAGCGAGGAGTACCTGCGCGAGGAAGCCGGACCGCCCCCGGCCTGACGGCGCCTAATGTGTCTAGCGCACTGAGTCTTTGGCGTTGCCGGCCTGCCACTGCGACCACGGCACGTTCCAGTCGCCGAGGCCCTCGTTGCCGGGCAACAGCGAGCCGATGGTGTTGTTGATCTGCACCACGTCACCGCGTTTGACGTGGTCATAGAACCACAGCGCGTTGCTGGGGCTTACGTTGATGCAGCCGTGGCTGGTGTTGGCGTAGCCCTGGGCTCCCACCGACCACGGCGCCGAGTGCACGAAGATACCGCTGTAGGAGATCTGGGTGGCCCAGTCCACGTCGGTGCGATACCCGTTGGGCGAATTGACCGGTACCCCGTAGGTCGACGAGTCCATGACGATGTGCGCGAAGCGCTCGCCGACGATGTAGGTGCCGTTGTTGGTCGGGGTGCTTTCCTTGCCCATCGAGACCGGCATGGTCTTGGCCACTTCACCGTTGATCCGCACCACCATCGACTTGGTGTCGTCGTCGACGGTGGCGATCACCTCGTCGCCGATGACGAAGTGGCTGGCCGCGTCGTCCTGCCCGTACACCCCGTTGCCCAGATCCACCCCGTAGGTGTTGACCTGTACGTCGACGTTGGTTCCGGGCTTCCAGAAGGCCTGCGGCCGCCAGCGGACCTCACGATTGTTCAGCCAGTAGAACGCGCCCACCACCGGAGGATCGGTGGTGATGGTGATCGCTTTCTCGGCTGCCTCGCGGTCAACGATGTTCTCGTCGAACCGGATCGCCACCGGCTGACCGACGCCGACGACCTCGCCGTCTCGCGGCATGACGTAGGGCATGGTCAGGTTCTGCGGCGAGTGCGTCTGAAACGTCATCTGCCGGCTGGTCACGCCACCGAGGCCTAACGCCTTCGCGTTGACCGTGTAGCGCTTGTTGTAGCCGAGCTGCTCGGATGTCGCCCACGTCAACCCGTCGGCACTGAGCTTGCCGTCGACGATTGCGCCGTACTCGTTGACCATGGTGACCGAATCGAGCACGCCGTCCTCGGCGGTCACGGTCACCGGCGCGTCCACCGCGACCCCGACAGCCTTGTCGGTGACCGACGCAGTGACCTTGGGAATAAGCAGGTCAGCGAAAGGGGTGCCCTTGTCGGTGATGATCTTCGCCGCTTCGGCGTCGGCGCTGCTACCACACGCACTCAAGCTCATTACCGTGGCCGGAACCATCAGCAATGCAGCTGCCCGGGACCCGAACCCCCGGCAGCGTTCCGCCAAACCAACCTGCCCCATGCTTTTCCCACCTGACCGTGCTGATGCTGCTCGCAGGCAGTCTAGTGGGTTATCGAAACTGCCGCTGTGCCGTCCGCAGGAGCGCTCTGACGTCGCGATTTCGTCCCCCGGCGCGGCGCCTGTTATTGTCTCTTTCGCGGTTCTTCACCGCACGGCGCCGTTAGCTCAGTTGGTAGAGCAGCTGACTCTTAATCAGCGGGTCCGGGGTTCGAAACCCTGACGGCGCACTTAGTTCGGACGATGTTAGATACTCCGCTACACCCTCGGGGGTAGCTGACCGTTTCGAAGTCCATTCCCTCCAACGGGCCGCGCTCAGGTCTCCAGCTACCGCATCGCCGCCCCGGGGACCGGCGTCACCGCCATCACACTTTTACCCGGCTAGGTTAGCCTTGCCTATGGTAATGTCTATCAGCGACCTCGCAGACTTCTGCTCTCTAACTCTAGGGTGCAGCTCAGACAACAACTAAGGAGCTACCGTGGATTTCGCCGTCCAACCCAATGCGACCAGGACCAAGACCGGTCTGACGACCCGATTGGCGGCTGCCGGGATTGCTGTTGCGGGAGCCGGCCTGGTGGCTGTTCATCCGGTCGCGCCGGCCGTGCAAGAAGTCCGGCACCAGGCGGTACAGCTGACCGCCGGAATCGAGGGCTTCTTCGGCTGGTCTTCGGTGTTCGAGCGCACCGCGGAGAACCTCAGCACCTTGTTCAACGATGCCAACGTCTTCGATGTGATCGGCCAGCTGGGCAGCAACTGGGTCGACTACGGTCAGCTGATCATCGGCATGGAGGACGTCCCGCTGGACGCCCGCCCGGGCATGGAGCCGCGGTTCGTCACTTCGGGCTTTGCCGGTATCGGTGAGGCGTTCGAGAAGATGATCTTCGGCGTCGAAGGCCAGGATGTGAAATACCCGGGCCTTGAAGTGCTCCTGGAGCGCATGGGCGAGGCTCTCGCCAACGGAAACCCGTTCGAGGCGTTCAACGAACTCAACATCTGGACGCTGTACGGCATTGAGGACATCGGCAAGGCGATGGGCCCGGTGCTGTCCATCCCCGCCCGCGAGGCGGAGAACATGTCGAGTCTGCTCAACGAGTTCATCGGCCCCCTGGACGCGTGGGCCTTCATCAAGGCGGTCAGCCAGACCATGATGGCGCCGATGATCGGCGTCTTCTACCAGCTGACCGAAACCCTGACCAACGTCCTCGGCGGTGACTTCGAAGCGCTCCTGAGTGCCCCCGCGGACCTGGTGAACACGTTGGTCAACGGCTATGTCGTCCCCGAGACGGAAGCTGTCTTCGTGGGCCTGATCAACAACGACAGCATCTTCGACCTGCTGCTGGTGGACTGGCCGGCGCGCGCCGCCGAGGCACTCACGGTGGGCACCGCGGATCTGCCGGTCAATGCCGTGGAAATCCTGCCCGTCCCCGAGATCGACGGCGACCTGTTGTAAGCCCCAGGGTTGCAGCGGTAGAACGCACCGACGGCCGGGAAGGGACACTGAGTCCCCTCCCGGCCGTTTGGCTTCAGTGCGCCACCAGACCCCGTTTCGCGGTCGCGCGCGCAGATCTCAGCGGTTGCGGATTCGGCGAATGGTCAGGATGAGGATCACTCCGCCGACACCGGCCAGCGACGCCATTACCACCGGCTGGGTGACGATCTCGACCGCCCGGGCCTTGGCGCGGTCGGCCAGCCGACGGGGGTTGGCCCGGTCCGCGAGAATATCGACCGTCGACGCCAGCTGCTCGCGGGCCTGATCGATGTCCTTTTTGATCGTGTCGGGATCGCGTTCCGCCACTGTCGTCCTCCCTGTCCGATGCTGACCCTGTCGAACTACCCTAGAGCAGCCGGGGTTCGTCTCAGGCCCCGGCGAGCAGAAAGGGGCAGTTGTTGACCGACACCGCACGCCTGGCGCCCGGCGATGAAGCGCCCGCGTTCAGCCTTCCCGACGCCGACGGCAACACCGTGTCACTGGCCGACTACCGGGGACGGCGGGTCGTCGTCTACTTCTACCCGGCGGCCTCGACCCCCGGCTGCACCAAGCAGGCCTGCGACTTCCGCGACAACCTGCGCGACTTCAACGACGCCGGCCTCGACGTGGTCGGGATCTCCCCCGACAAGCCCGCCAAACTGGCCAAATTCCGCGACGCCGAGGGGTTGACCTTCCCGCTGCTGTCCGACCCGGACCGATCGGTGTTGACGGCCTGGGGCGCCTACGGCGAGAAGAAGATGTACGGCAAGACCGTGCAAGGCGTCATCCGCTCGACGTTCGTCGTCGACGAGCAGGGCAAGATCGCCGAGGCCCAGTACAACGTGCGGGCAACGGGGCACGTCGCGAAACTGCGGCGCGATCTGTCGGTCTGACCCCCGCCCTCGATAAAGGCGAGCGCTCGGCGGCAGCCGGGGGGCGTTGACCGCAGCTCACAACTACTAATTGTGGGCCGACAAGAACAACCCCACTAGTCACGGGCTGGCGGCGGGCGGAGCATTGTTTCCAACGGTCGGGCTTGGGTAGCCGCCGGATCGAGCGACCAACACGGCGCGCTACTCCTACCCCGTTGGAAGGCAGGAAGATGACTGGGCATAGCTGGGCAGTGATCGGAGCGGGACCCGCAGGCATCGCCGCGGTGGGCCGACTGCTCGACCATGGCATCCCCGGGAACGAGATCGTCTGGATCGATCCCGACTTTGCCGCCGGGGACGTCGGCACCAAATGGCGCGCCGTCCCGGGCAACACCCATGTGTCGCTCTTCCTCGACTACTTGAACGGCTCCCCGTCGTTCCGCTTCGCCGAAGCGCCGCACTTTGAGCTGACTGACATCGATCCCGGGCAGACCTGCCCACTCGGCCTGATCGCCGATCCGCTGGTGTGGATCTCCCAACACCTAAACGAGCGGGTCACCGCCCTTCGCACGGTGGCAACCGAGCTCACCCTGCGCAACCGCCACTGGTTGGTGAGCACCCCGGACACCGAGATCGAAGCGAAGAACGTGATTCTGGCCGTCGGCTCGGTTCCCAAGACTCTCTATCACCCCCACCTGCAAGAGATTCCGATCGACGTGGCGCTGAACCCCGACAAGCTCGGACAGCTGGCGTTGGACGATGCCACGGTGGCCGTCTTCGGCTCGTCACACTCATCTATGGTGGCCCTGCCCAACCTGTTGGACACCCGGGTCCGCAAGATCGTCAACTTCTATCGAAGCCCGACGAAATACGCTGTCTACCTAGGTGATCAGATTCTGTTCGACGACACTGGCCTGAAGGGAAATGCCGCAACGTGGGCCCGCGAGAACATCGACGGAACCTTCCCGGAGCGCCTGGAGCGGTATCGGGTCGACGACAAGGAGTTCGCCGAGCAGCTGCAGGCCTGTAGCCACGTTGTCTACACCGTCGGGTTCACCCGGCGGCAGCTCCCCGCGACCCCGCAGTGGGGGGAGCTGGAATACGATCCGGTGACCGGGATCATTGCCCCGGGACTGTTCGGGGTCGGGATTGCCTTCCCCGAGTACGGAATCGACTCGTTCGGATCTGGGCAGTATCGGATCGGACTGATCAAGTTCATGCAGCGGCTCAACAGCGCTCTGCCCCTGTGGTTGCAGTACGGGACATAGCCGAGACGTGCTTCAGCGCGGTGGGTTGGCGCCGCCGATGTGGCTCAACAGGTCCCGGACGGCACCGGCCGGCGGTGTGCGCCCGCCCGCCCAGATCGCCCTGAGATCACGATGCAGGTCCAGTTCCGGTACTTCGACGCTGCGGAGCCGGCCGACCGCAAGGTCATCGGCGACCGCCAACCTGCTCATCACCGCCGGCCCGGCTCCGGCCAGTACGGCCCCACGAACGGCGACCGACGAAGACAGTTCCAATGCCGGACGTGGCTGTGCCACCTCGTGGCCCAAGACCGCACGCAGCGCCGACGTCAGCGAGTCACGCGTTCCCGAACCCTGTTCACGCACGACCAGCGGGGTCTGGCTGAGTTCTGCGGCGGTCACGCCGTTGATGCGACGCGCCCATTTGTGGTCCGGCGGCACGATCACCACGAGTTCGTCGCGCGCAACAACACGGCTTCGAATACCGGTCAGCGCTCCCGGGCTCTCGATGAAGCCCAGGTCCGCCGCTCCGCCTCGCACGCTCGCGATGACCTGCTCGCTGTTGGTGGCGGTCAGAATGACCTCCGGTGCCTGGCGACCGGTTCGCGTGGCGGAAGCCTGCAGTGTCACGATCCAGCGCGGCATCAACTGTTCGGCAACCGTGAGACTCGCAGCCACCTTCATCTTCTTACGGCTGGCGGACCGCAACGAAGCCATCCCGGCGTCGACGTGACTGGCAATATCCAGTAGCTGGTCTGCCCACTCCGTCACGACCGCCCCGGCCGAGGTTAACTGCGAACCACGCGCACTACGGCTCACAAGTCGCACACCGGTCTGGGCCTCCATCGCTGACAGGCGTGCCGAAACCGCCTGCTGCGTCAGCCCCAATTCCCGGCCGGCAGCGCCGAGGCTGCCGGTTCTGGCGATAGCCACCAACATCTCGAACGCCGGCAAATCGGGCATGCGGGGGCTCAGCGCCATCTCCCCATGCAATCACAAATGGCCCTTGTGGGCCCGTCGATCAGGGACCGGTCATCAGGCGGGCTGATCCCCCAGCTTCGCCAGCAGCAGCGCTTCGGCGGTGGCGGCGCGTTCCAACACTCCCAGATGCAGGCTCTCATTGATGCTGTGTGCCTGGGTGCCGGGATCTTCCACCCCGGTGACCAGGATGGTCGCCTGCGGGTAGGCGGCGGCGAACTCGGCGATGAACGGGATGGAACCGCCCATGCCCATGTCGATGGGTTCGACGCCCCACGCCTGGGCGAACGCGGCCCGGGCCGCGTCGTACACCGGGCCCGTGGCGTCGATCGCGTAGGGCTGCCCAACGTCGCCCGGGATGACGGTTAGTTGTGCTCCCCACGGGACGTGTTGCTGCAAATGAGCGGTGAGCGCCTCCAGGTGAGCGGCGGCGTCCCCGCCGGGAGCCACCCGCATGCTGATCTTGGCGCGGGCCCGCGGGATCAGCCTGTTCGACGATGCCGCGATGCTCGTGGTGTCGATACCGATGACGGTGATCGCCGGCTTGGCCCACATCCGCTGCGGCACCGAACCGGAGCCGATCTCGGCCACCCCGTCCAGCAGTCCGGTGTCGACCCGCACGCGCTCGGGTGGGTAGTCGACTGGTGCCGCGGTGCTCTGGTGAAGCCCGGCGACCGCGACATTCCCGTCGTCGTCGTGCAGGCTGGCCAGCAGCCGCACCAGGACGGTCAGCGCGTCGGGCACCACCCCACCCCACAGCCCGGAGTGCAGCCCGTGGTCCAGCGTCGCGACTTCTACTACGCAGTCGGCCAGTCCCCGCAGCGACACCGTCAGCGAGGGGATATCGGTGCTCCAGTTGTCGGAGCCGGCAATCACGATCACGTCGGCGCTCAGCGCGTCGCGGTGCGCGGCGAGCAGTGCCCCCAGCGACGGCGACCCGGATTCCTCCTCGCCTTCGACGAAGACCGTCACACCGACCGGCGGCTGGCCGCCGTGTGCCCGGAATGCCGCCAGATGCGTTGCGATACCGGCCTTGTCGTCGGCGGTGCCGCGGCCGTAGAGGCGCCCGTCGCGTTCGGTGGGTTCGAACGGCGGTGAATCCCACTGCGCCACGTCGCCTTCGGGCTGCACGTCATGGTGCGCGTAGAGCAGCACAGTCGGGGCACCCGGAGGCGGCGGATAGTGCGCGATGACGGCCGGCGCACCGCCTTCGGCGACGATCTGCACCTGCGGGAAACCGGCCTGGCTCAGCAGGTCTGCGACGCGCTGGGCGCTGCGGTGCACCTCGGGTCGTCGCGCGGGGTCGGCCCACACCGACTCGATGCGCACCAGACCCTCCAGGTCAGCCCGCACCGACGGCAGGATGTCGCGGACTCGCTGGATCAGTTCACTAGAACGAGCAGACATAAAAGCACCCTACGACGCGCTATTTGGGGCGCTTTCCCGACTGCTCGGCCGTCAGATCTCCAAGATCGCGACGGCGGCGGCGGTATCGGCCTCGTGGGTCAGCGACACGTGGATCGTGACCTCGGCCAGATGCTGCGCGATCTCACCGGAGAGTCGCACCTTCGGGCGTCCCCACATGTCGGTGACCACCTCGATGTCCCGGTGAATCGCCTCCGGCAACACCGGTTTCTGCGCAAACCGCGAACCGGACCACGCCTTGATCACCGCCTCCTTGGCCGCCCAGCGGGCCGCCAGGTGCCGCGCCGCCGACGAACTTTTGTCGGAGGCGTCGCGCCGCTCCCCGGGGGTGAACGTCTCGGCGAACACCGTCCCGGGTTGGTCGACCTGCTCGGCGAAGTCGGGGATCGACACCAGGTCGATCCCGACACCAACGATGCTCACGCGCCCAAACCTACAGACCGCATGTGCTCAGCCGATGTAGACGTCGCCGTCGCCGAGCCGTGCCGCCGGATTGAGCAACATGGCCGACTCCTGGCGCTTCTCCGACGAGTCGTGGTCGAACCGCCGGTCGGCGGGCCGCTCATACATTGGCTTGCCGCCGGCGATCGCTGAGGCGAGTCGCCGCTGACCGGCCAGAACCCGGGCGTTGGCCTGCTCCTCGTACGCCGCGCGCTGACTCGGGTCCAGCGCCGCCAGGAACGCCGCCGGGTGCACCAGGGCGACCAGACCAGACACGTGACCGAAGCCCAGGCTGGTGACCAAACCTGCCTTGAGCGGGAATTTCTCCCCCAGCTCCAGCGTCTCGCGCACCCACACCAGGTGCCCGGCAGTGGCCAGCTCGTCGTCGACACAGTCCAGGCTGCGGTTCGGCGGGATCACCCCGTCGCGCAGCACCTGGCACAGGCCCATCATCTGGAAGACCGCCGCGCCGCCCTTGGCGTGCCCGGTGAGGCTCTTCTGGCTGATCACGAACAGCGGCGCACCGTCAGAGCGGCCCAGTGAATCGGCCAGCCGCTCGTGCAACTCGGTCTCGTTGGGGTCGTTGGCCAACGTCGAGGTGTCGTGCTTGGAGACCACCGCGATGTCATCGGCGCCCACACCCAGCTTGGCCAGCGAACGGGCCAGCACCGAGTCCCTGCCGCCCCGGCCCGCGCCCAGCGCGCCCAGCCCCGGAGCGGGGATCGAGGTGTGCACACCGTCGGCGAAGCTCTGCGCGTAGGCCACCACCGCCAGGACCGGCAGGCCCATCTTGGCGGCCAGGTCGCCGCGGGCCAGCAGAATGGTGCCACCGCCCTGCGCCTCGACGAAGCCCAACCGGCGCCGGTCGTTGGCGCGGGAGAACTTCGAGTCGCTGATTCCCTTGGCCCGCATCATCTCGGTGTCGGCGGTGGCCGCCATGTCACCGAAGCCGATGATGGCCTCCAGGGTCAGGTCGTCGTAGCCGCCGGTGACCACCAGCTCGGCCTTGCCCAGCCGGATCTTGTCGACGCCCTCTTCGACCGAGACCGCCGCGGTGGCACAGGCGGCCACCGGGTGGATCATCGCGCCGTAGGACCCGACGTAGCTCTGAACCACGTGTGCGGCAACGACGTTGGGCAGAACTTCCTGCAGGATGTCGTTCGGCTTGGCACGCCCGAGCAGGTTGCCGTGGTACATGGTCTGCATCGAGGTCATGCCGCCCATGCCGGTGCCCTGAGTGCTGGCCACCAACGACGGGTGCACCCAGCGCATCAACTCGGTCGGGGTGAAGCCCGCCGACAGGAACGCGTCAACGGTCGCGACGATGTTCCATAGCGCCACCCGGTCGATGGAGGTGGCCATGTCCTGGCTGATCCCCCAGACCGTCGGGTCGAATCCGGTGGGGATCTGAGCACCCACGGTGCGCGACAGCTTGCTCTTGCGCGGCACCCGAATCTCGGTGCCGGCCTTGCGGATCACCTGCCAGTCCGAGGAGTCCGGCACCGGGCGCACCACGGTGTGCTCGGGGTCGAACTCGACGAACGCCCGGGCGTCGGCCTCGCTGGAGACCACGAACGAGAAGTCCTTGTCCAGGAACACACTGACCAGCAGCGGTGAGGCGTGGTCGGGGTCGATCGCGCCGTCATCGACGAACTCGCGAACACCGACGCGTTCCACCACGGCGTCGTGGTAGCGCTCCACCAACTCGGCCTCGTCGACCAGTTCGCCGGTCGCGGTGTCATACCAACCCGGGGTCGGGTCGTCCTCCCACTTGACCAGGCCGGTGGTCCAGGCCAGCTCGAGCACCCCAGCGGCCGACAGCTCGCCGGAGACCTCCATCTCGAAGCGGGTCCGTGACGAGCCCAGCGGGCCCAATTCGGCGCCACCGACGATGACCACCAGGTCGGCGAGGTCGACGTCGAGGTCGGCCCAGGCCGGCGGGGGTGCCGGAGTGTGGCCCCGTGGCGGGCTCGGCAGTGCCGCAATGGTGTTGCCGGCATCAGCCTCGTCGTCGGCTGCGGCTTCGCTCGTCATCTCCTCACGAGCCCGGGCAGCCAGCTCGGCCATGTCCAGGTTCGCCTCGGCCAGCCCACCGGTCAGGTCGGCCTCGATCGGGGCGTTGGCCGCGGCCACCTTGGACTCGACGTTGCACAGGTCCAGCAGCATGGCCGCCATCTGCTCGGTCGAGTAGGTGGTGACGCCGGCTTCCTCGACCGCATCGACGATGACGTCGTTGTGGCCCATCAGCCCGGTGCCGCGAGTCCAGCCGATCAGCGCGTGGGCCAGGCTGACCCGGGAAGCCCACGAGGACTCCGCCTTCCAGCGCGACACCAGCGCGTCCAGTGACGCCTTGGCCTCGCCGTAGGCGCCGTCACCGCCGAACATGCCACGGTTGGGCGAGCCGGGCAGCACCACGTGCAACCGGGAGGCGATGTCACGCTCGGCGCCGATCTTCGACAGGCCGCCGATGAGGCGCTGCACCGCCCACAGCAGAACCTTCATCTCCATCTCGGCACGTGCACCGGCCTCCGACAGATCGCCGGTGACCCGCGGCGCCGCGAACGGGAACAGCAGCGTCGGGGTCTGCGCGTCCTTGAGGTGGATCGACTGCGGTCCAAGGCTTTCGGTCTGCTCCGTTCCGACCCATTCGACCAGTGCGTCGATGTCGGAGTAGGAAGCCATGTTGGCCGGCACCACCCACAACGCGGCACCGAACCGGGCGTGGTCACGGTAAAGGTCGCGGTAGAAGCTCAGCCGCTCGTCGTCGAGTCGAGACGTGGTGGCGACGACGGTCGCACCGCCGTCGAGCAGCTGCCCGACCACCGATGCCGCGATCGAGCCCTTGGAGGCGCCGGTCACCACCGCCACCTCGTCGCTGTAGCGGCCCCGGCCCGGGTTCTCCGCGCCGGCGGCGATCCGCGCGTACAAGGAGCCGTGGATCTGCCGGCCGGAGGCCAGTGCCCGGGCCTGCCACCAGGACGCCTGGGTGGCGACCACGTGGCCGGCGCCTTCGAAACGCTCGGCGAGGCGGGGCCAGTCGGCGTCGATGTCGCCTTCGTCGGCCAGCCACAGCTTGACCAGGTCCTCGCGGGCACTGGCCCAGCGGTCGTCGAACAGCACCGCCTTGCGGCCGTCGAAGGCCGGCGCCACCAGCCGCGGCCAGTCCGAGCCCAATTCGGCGGTCACCAAGTCGATCAGCTCGCTGTCGGTGGCACCTGCCGGGGCGCTCATTGCATCATCGAACCCGAGCTGGCCCAACACCAGCCGGGCCGCTGAGGCGAGCACACCGTCGCGGCCGGTGATCTGGGCGGTGAACTCGCCCAGCGCGGCGGCGTCCACGGTCGCGCCGCCGCCACCGCCTGCCGACGGCAGGCTGACCGCAACACCACGGCGTGCGGCGACGGCCTGCACGGCCGCATCGATGGCCTTGTCGACGGCCGCGGCGTCGGCCAGCGCGCCCTCGTGCAAACCGCCCAAGGCGCCGCCCCGGACACTGGTGCCCTCGCGGGTCCCCAACGCCACCTCGACGGTGACGTGCTTGGCCCAGCCATCACCGAGCTCCCAGGTCTTCTTGACCCGTTCGGCGATGGCACCGGGCCGCTTGCCCGACGGTCCGAGAATGGTGCGCAGCTGGTCGTTGATCGCGTCGGTCAGCACCGGGCCGTAGGGCTTGTAGGTGCGGGCCAGCTTGGTCACCTGCGACTTGAGCCCGGACAGGTCGGCTTCGGCGGCGCCGTCGATGGCGCCCAGGTTCAACTCCGAACCCAGGTCCACCAGCAGCTGGTTGCGCCGCGAAGACGCGCCGTCGGTGATGGACTCGATGGAGTCCAGCGCCTCGATCTGGTCGATGCGCATCTTGGCGCTCAACGCGATCAGTGCGCAGGTGGCGTCGGCGGCGTCGAACGCGATGTCGTCGGGGCGGGGAGCACCGGACGGAGCCGCAGGCGGAGCCGCGGCGACGGCCGGGGCGACATCGGGGTTGAGCGCACCCTCCGGCGCGCCGGCGCCGGAATCCTCCTCAACCACCTCCTCCGGCTCCGGGTCGGTGTCGGTGGCGAACAGCACAGCGGCGTCGCGCTCAGCGTTGAGCACTTCCACGGTGCTGTGGGCGTACTCGGGCAACTTGAGCGTGTTGGTGGCCAGTCCGGCGACCGTCGGAGCGGTCTTAACCCCGATCTCGACAAACCGTTCCACGCCCAACCCGCCGGCGGCCTGCTCGATGAACAGCAGGTCCTGGGTCTCGATCCAGCGCACCGGGCTGGCGAACTGCCAGGCCAGCAACTCGATGACGACCTTGCGGCACAGCTCGGCCGGCTTCTCGTTGCGCCAGGTGTCGTAGTCGGCCAGCACCTCGTCGAGCGGCTCGGCCGGCACCAGGTCGCGGATCTCCTGGATGAACTCCCGGTCCAGGGTGAACGGCTTGGGAACCAGGTTGGGGATGTAACGGCCGACGATCAGCGCCGGGTCCTGATCGCGCGGCATGACCCGCTCCAGCGAACGCCGGAAGTCGTCCACGCCGATACGCAGCACCTCGGAGTGGAACGGCACGTCGATGCCGGGCACCAGGATGAAAGACCGCTTGCCGCCGCTGATCTCACGGCGCCGCTCGACCTCGGCCTCCAGCGCCTCCAGGCCGGCTACCGTGCCGGCGATCGCATACTGCGAGCCGCGCAGGTTGAAGTTGACGATCTGCAGGAATTCGCCGGTGCGCTCGGAGATTTCGGCGACAAACGCGGTGACGTCGGCGTCATCGAGATCGATCTGCGACGGCCGGATGGCCGCCAGCCGATAGTTGGAGCGTCCCATGGCGTCACGCGGGACGATGTCGTGCATCTTCGAGCCGCGATGGAACACCACCTCCAGCAGCGCCTCGAGCTCGTAGACACCGCTGACACACGCCAGCGCGGTGTATTCACCGACGGAGTGACCGCAGGCGATCGCACCTTCGACGAACGCCCCCTGCTCGCGCATCTCGGCGACCTGCGCGGCGGCCACTGTGGCCATGGCCACCTGGGTGAACTGGGTCAGGTACAGCACGCCCTCGGGATGCTGGTAGTGCACACCGGAGGCGATCAGGGAAGTCGGGTTGTCGCGCACCACGTGCAGCACCGAGAAGCCCAAGGTTTCACGGGTGAACTTGTCCGCGGAGTCCCAGACCTTGCGCGCGGCCTTGGACCGGGCACGGACCTCCATGCCCATGCCCTTGTGCTGGATGCCCTGTCCCGGGAACGCATAGACAGTCTTGGGGGCGGTAAGCCGGGCGGTAGCCGACATCACCAGGTCCGAACCGATCCGTGCGCTGATCTCCAGAACCTCTGCGCCCAGGTCGATTCCGACCCGGTCCACCCGGAAGTCGACGTCATCGCCGGGCTTGACCATGCCTAGGAAGCGCGCGGTCCAGCCGACCAGTCGCGCCGGTGGACGAGCCTGGCCGTCGGTGGCGGTCACCACGTGCTGGGCCGCGGCCGAGAGCCACATGCCGTGCACGATGGGTGATTCCAGGCCGGCCAACAGGGCTGCGGCCCGGTCGGTGTGGATCGGGTTGTAGTCGCCGGAGACCGCCGCGAACGGGCGCATGTCCACCGGTGCGGTCACGGTGACGTCGCGCCGACGGCGGCGCGGGGTGTCGGTGGCGTTGTCGGAGACCGCACCACCGGCCCGGACCGGGTCGGTCAGTTCCGCGGCACCGGTGCGTCCGCGGATCGCGAAGCGCTCCTCCAGCGTGGCCAGCACGGCGCCATCGGCTGCCGCCACGGTGACCGAGACCGGAACGACGCGGCCGACCTCGGTGTCGGTGGCCGCCGACACCGTTGCGGTGACGCGCAATTCGGCCGGTTCAGCCGGCAACGGGGCGAGCAGCTGCGCCGCGTGGTCCAGATGCACCAGGGACAACAGACCCTCGACAACCGGGAACCCGGTGTCGGTGCTGGCCGAGCCGATGGCGGCGAACACCGCCGGCCAGCACCGGCCGACCAGTGCGTCGGGCACGGTGGACAGACCCGGCGCCAGCGGCGCGCCGAACGTTGCGGTCACCCCGGTGTGGTCAGCGACCTGCTCGGGGTTCCACTCCACGGTGACGGTGGCCGAGCCATCGGTCACCGGCGGCAGGGCCTCCGGGCCGTCGACACCGGCGGCGATGGCCAGCACCGCGCGCATGGCGGCGGCGGCGTCCTCGGTGGAGACCAGCGGGGTGGCGCCGTCGACGACGGCTGCCGGCACGGTGAAGCGAATGTTGATCCAGACACCGGACAACGGCACGCTCAGTACGACGCTCGAGTCCGAGGCGACCTCCAGACGTGCCGCGGTCGACGGGTGGGTGGCGGTGCGATTCTCGTGCACCTGCCACTCATCGGGGTCGGCAATCCGGTGCACCGGGTTGGTCGCGGTGCGACCCGCCCACAGCACGTCGGGGGCGTCGAGCAGCACGGCCAGCGGGCCGGTCACATCGGTGCGGCCCTGACGGCGCGCCGTCACCGGGGTGGGCTCCACGCCCGTGGCGAGCACCTGGTCCACTGCCGCCTGCTCGAAGCGGTCCAGCAGCTCTCCGACCGGCTCGTCGACCCGGGTGATCCCGGCGACCGCGGTGATGCCCGGAATGATGCAGACCTGCTCGGCGGTGTAGCGGGCGTCATGCGCCTGCCACAGTGAGTCGCTGCGCCACCAACGGCGCACGTCCTTGTCGATCACCGGCACGAAGTTGACCGGCTTGCCCGGCGTCTTGCAGAGCTGGGTGAAGAACGGCGCGTCGGCCGGGTGCAGCCGGACGGTCTCGGCCTCGGGGTAGCGAGCCAGCAGCGCCGCGATGGCCTCTTCGGGACGCTCCAGGATCGACTGTGTGCCTTGGGAATCGGCGAAAAGGGTCTCGATCGGACCCGACTCGAGTTCGTTGAGCCGCGCTTCGGCGCGCTGCAGCATCGAACCGAACCGCTCCCGCCAGGTGTCGGCCAGCCACGGGCTGTCCGGTGACGCGGTGTCGGCGGTCGAGTCGCCCGCACCGATGGCCAATTCCACGTAGCGGCGCAGCCACTGCGCGTACGTCATCTCGGTGACATCGCCGAAGTAGGGCTTGGCGGTGTCGGCCAGCGCCGCGATGATCTCGTCGCGACGCGCCGCGACAGCCTCGCCGTCACCGGCGACCTCGTCGAGCAGCCGGCCGCACCGCGAGGCGACGTTGTCGATCTCGTGGATGTCGGCACCGAGCTGGCTGCGCGAAGAAGCCATGCCGCCCTGCGCTTTACCGGCGCCGATCCAATGGTCGGTGCCCTTGGTGTCCACCAGCATCTGCTTGACTGCCGGCGACGTGGTGGCCTCCAAGGTGGCCATTGCCGCGGTCCCGACCAGAATGCCGTCGACGGGCATCAACGGGAAGCCGTGCTGCTGCGACCAACGGCCGGACAGATATTCGGCGGCCTGCTCGGGGGTGCCGATTCCGCCGCCGACGCACAGCGTGATGTTGGGCTGCGAGCGCAGCTCGGAGTAGGTCGCCAACAGCAGGTCGTCGAGGTCTTCCCAGGAGTGGTGCCCACCGGCGCGGCCACCCTCGACGTGGGCGATCACCGGCGTGGTGGGGACCTCGGCGGCGATGCGGATCACCGACCGGATCTGCTCAACGGTGCCGGGCTTGAACACCACGTGGCTGATGCCGGATTCGTTGAGCTCGGCGATCAGCTCGACAGCCTCTTCCAGCTCGGGGATGCCGGCACTGATCACCAGCCCGTCGAACGGCGCGCCGGACTGACGCGCCTTCTGCACCAACCGCTTACCGCCGACCTGCAACTTCCACAGGTAGGGGTCCAGGAACAGCGAGTTGAACTGGACGGTGCGGCCCGGCTCGAGCAGCGTCGTGAGCTCGGCGACCCGGTCGTTGAAGATCTCCTCGGTGACCTGCCCGCCGCCGGCCAGCTCAGACCAGTGCCCGGCGTTGGCGGCCGCGGCGACGATCTTGGCGTCGACGGTCGTCGGGGTCATACCGGCCAGCAGGATCGGCGAACGGCCGGTCAGCCGGGTGAACTTGGTGTCGAGCTTGACCCGACCGTCGGGAAACCGCACCACCGAGGGGGCGTAGCTCGTCCACGGCCGGGCGACCTCCGGGACGGCACCGATGGTGAACAGGTTGCGCTGCCCACCGCGGGTGGCCACCGGCACGATGCCGATGCCCAGGCCGCGGATCACCGGCGCGGTCAGCCGGGTCAGGATGTCGCCGGGTCCCAGATCCAGAATCCAGCGGGCGCCCGCATCGTGCAGCGTGGTGACCTCGTCGACCCAGTCGACCTCGCCGACCAGGATCGAGTCGGCCAGCTTGCGGGTCAACGCGACACCTTCGGCGTCGAAACCTATCTGGGCGGCCCACTGCGCCACGATCTCGATGCCGTCGGACAGGCGAGGCGAGTGGAAGCCGACCTCGACCTGAACCGGCTCGAAGACCGGGGCGAAGACCGCTCCACCACGCAGCTTGTTTTTGCGCTCGGCGGCCTCCTTCTCGGCGATCTGCTCGCAGTACAACTCGAAGCGCGACAGCTGCTCGGGCGTCCCGGTGATCACCACGGCACGGCGACCGTTGCGGATGGACAGCACCGGCGGCAGCACCGTGCGCACGTCCTGGGAGAACTCGTCCAGCAGCTGCCGGATGCGCTCGGGGTCAACATTGGTGACCGAGACCATCGGCGGGCGGTCGCCCAGGATCGAAATGCCGCGGCGCCGGGCGACCAGCGTTCCGGCGGCCCCCAGCAGCTGGGCGATCGCGAGCAGTTGCACGTCGGTGGCGCCACCGGCCTTCAGCGACTCGACGGCCAGGATGCCCTGCGAGTGCCCGGCCGCAGCGACCGGCGGGGTGGCCGCCAGGTCCAGCCCTTGGCGCTCCAGCGCCCGCATAGCGGCGATCTGGGTCAGCAGCACTCCCGGCACCGACACGGCCGCCGAAGTCAGCTGCTTGGCCGACGGGATCGGGTCCTCGGCGGCCAGCGCCCGCACCCATTGCAGCGGCTCGAAGCCGATGGGCCGGACCACCACAAGTTCCTTGGCGATCGGCTCGAGCAGCAGGTCCGCTTCACCGGCCAGCGTGGCCAGCTCCGTCTCGATGCCGGCCGACGACACCAGCTCCTCGAGCGACTCCAGCCAGGCACTGCCCTGTCCACCGAAGGCGACCGCGTACGGCTCGCCGCCCGTCAACCGATCCACCAGAGCGGACGAGGCACTGGGGAACCGCCCCGAGCCTGCGCCCTCAGCGGAAACCCGGTCGTGTTCGTGGATCGTCACGGTATGTATCTCCCCTGCCCTGGTTAACGTCGCGTCGTCGTCGACGCCGGCCGGAATGACCGGCCTAACAGCGGGTTCTCGCGTGTTCGCGGCCGCGCTACAGCCGTAAGAGTGTCATAAGAACCTGTGCCGTTTCGGCAGCAAATTGGTTACTGGTGAGTTCTACGCTCGGGTAACCCAGCCTCGGATATCACGGGCCTTGACCACGGCCGGAACGATCCGGGACAAACGTCCTGCATGCGTGGGGTTACGGTCGAGTAGCCATAACGACGCTGATCAAGGCTCCATTGTTATCTAATCGTTATGTTTGAATCAGCCAGGCCAACTGGGTTTGGCGGTGCCCGGGGCTCCGAGCCTGAACGGGCCCGGTGATCCCAGGCCTTCGCAGCCCGTTTCGGAGCTGGTTTGCTGGGCGGACGGCGGGCCGGAGCTTGGTCAGGCCCACTGACCGAACTGGGGCGCCAGGATCTCGTTAATGTCCACACCAATGCCGCCGACCGTGCGCCTGTCGATCTCGACTTGATGCAAGTTGGCCGCCGGATGGGCGACACCGCCGGGTGAGCCGAAGTTGTGTTGCCAGAAGCACGAGCCCAGACCGTCCTGCAGCGCCCACTCAATGGTTTTGGAGTTGGCGTAGACACCGGTGCGCTCCGGCCCGATCACCGACTGCCAGCCCCGCAGGTAGGGAGCAACCTGCTCTTTGTACTGCTCGAAGGACGGATTGTCGTCGATGGAGGCGTAGATCGGCGCACTGTCCGGTCCACCGGCCACCGTGTGCAGCTGTGCGCCACGCTTGGCGTGGTCTACACCCGCGTCGTGGCCGCCCAGCCAATCCGCCGTCGCCTGCTTTCCGAACTGGTAGCAGGAGACCACCGTGAGTCCGTTCTCCTGCAGGTCGCGCGCCTCGGCCAGCTGCATCGGCTTGCCGAGCATCCAGTCGGCGCCCGGCCGACGGTCCGACACATAGCGGATCGCACCCGCCGCGCCGGACGCCTTGATGGCGTCGGCCGGCAAAACCCCGGCCGAGTAGTCCAGCAGAATGCCCAGCGGCGCCGCCTCGGCGACCGCGGCGAGCAGCGCCGAAACCCCGGCGCCGAGTCCTGCCGCCGCGGTGAGTTTGAACATGTCGCGCCGTGAAAACATCACGCGACACAGACTAGGACAGACTTTGGCGCAGTTTTGGCCGGTCACCGGCGCAAACCGCGCCGAAATCGTGTGCGACCATAGCCGGTGTCCGGCAAAAGACAGACAAGGTAGGCCCGAATTGCGTCCCTGGATCGTGTGGGGCACCGGCCTGCTGTCCTATTTGGTGGCCGTGCTGGACCGAACCACTTTCGGAGTCTCGGGCCTCGACGCCGCCGATCGCTTCCACGCCGGCCCGAGCACGCTGTCGTCGTTCGTGATCGTGCAATTGGTCATCTACGCGGGCATGCAGATTCCGGCCGGAGTGCTGTTGGACCGCTTCGGCCCCCGGGCGATGATCGCCACCGGCGTCCTGGTGCTCTCCGCCGCCCAACTGACGCTGTCACTGACCCATTCGCTTCCCACCGCGGTCGGCGCGTACGGCGTCATCGGCCTGGGCGACTCGTTCATCTTCATCTCGGTCATCCGGCTGCTGCCCAATTGGTTTGCCCCCAAGCGTGTTCCGCTGCTCACCCAGCTGACCGGCATCTGCGGCCAGTTCGGCCAGTTCCTCTCGGCGGTGCCGTTCCTGGCGATCCTGCTGCACGGCGGCTGGACGGCCGCCTACCTGTCGGCCGCAGGGCTGGGCCTGTTCGCCGGCATGCTGACACTGGCCGTCACCCGCGACGCCCCGCCGGGAACGCCGGCCGCCGTGCACGCACGAAGCTTTGCCGACGCGTTCGGTGAGATCAAGACCGTGTGGTCGCGGCCGGGGACTAAGGCGGGCTTTTACACCCACATGGGCAACGCGTTCTCCCCCGGCGTGTTCGCGCTGATGTGGGGGGTGCCATACCTGACAACCGCGCAAGGCCTTTCGCGCGGCATGGCGGGCGCGGCGCTGACGCTGTCGGTACTGCCCTTCATCGTGGTGGGACTGCTGGCCGGAACGATTTCGGGACGTTGGCCGGGGCACCGTTCGCGGGTGGCGCTGACCATGATGGCGCTGATCGCGCTGACCTGGACGGTGCTGCTGGCGCTGCCGCAGCCCGCGCCGCACTGGCTGTTGGTGGTGCTGATCCTGGTGATCTCGGCGGGTCAGCCAGTGTCGATGCTGGCCTTCGACTTTGCCCGCACCTACAACCCGCCGGCCTCGTTGGGCACCGCGCAAGGCATGGTCAATACCGGCGGCTTCATCGCCACCCTGCTCATCATGCAGGCGATGGGGGTGGTCATCGCAATGACCGGCGGCTACTCATTCGCCGCGTTCCGGCTGGCCTGGACCATGCAGTACGTCGTCTGGGCGGTGGCCGCGGTCGGCGTGGTGATCTACGCCCGCAGGGCACGAGACTCCGAGACGTTCGGGGAAACTCCCATACCGGTGACCGTCTCCGAGCATTGAACCAATCAGCGCCCCGGTACATGTAGATACGGATCCGGCAGCTGCGGGCAGTAGGCGTGCCGAGCCGCGTTGATGATGGCGTGCGCCTCGTCGGGTGTCACTTCCAGATTCGCGATGACCGAAACCGGCACCAGCCGGGGCGAATCGCTCAGCGCCACGCAGACGGCGTGGCCCTCCTGCACCATCAGATTGCGCAGCGACTCGCACTTGATGCTGCCGCAGATCTGTTTGTCGTAGTCGAGATGCAACCCCTGTTGCTGCAGTTCGTCGAAGAACACCTGGTCGTCGTCAGGTTGCGCTGCGGCAACCGGTAGTGGCGCAAGAACTCCGGCACCGACCATCGCGACGCTGAAAGCGCTGGCCACCCACGTTTTCATCGTGTTGCACCAATCCTCGGACGACTGCATCGTTCATTCTGACACCGGCGGGAGCACCGGACGGGCGAACTTGAGCGGCCGGCGAACCGACCTTCGTCCTTCACTACAGCCGCTTCACCCCCGTATTAGCTGTAGGGGTGCTGACAGTCGGCTGTCGAGCGCACCATTTTCCTACTGTCGCGGAACAGAATAGCTGTTCAATAGGCCTTCTATCCCCCAAGACGGCGTCGCGACGCGCGGCGTCGAATTTATTAGCTGGATGGGATGGACCTATCAGAAACCCGGTCTATCGTTCGTCTCACGCTTTCAGCAGGTCGCGCTCGTCTTCGCAGCACCGCCCGGCTGATGCGCCGTCAAGGGGGACGGTCGAACCACCTGGGTGGTCTGACTATCGGGGGAAGACATGATCAACGCACGACACTGTCATCGGCATGCGCGGACGGGCTGGTTGCTGGCCGCGGCGAGCGTCGTGGTCGCGGCCACCGTCGCGCCGGTCACGCCGTGGCCGGCGGGGAGGTCGGCTGTCGAGCGGGCGGTGCGCCTGGTGGCCGGCGACTCCCTGCTCAACGTCCCCTTCAACCTGGCCCAAGACTTCTTCAATGTTCCGGCCAACGAAGTCGCCGCCACCGATGTACTCGCTGACTCCTTTTTCTGGACCGGCACCTGGTGGACGCCGAGCGCGACGAACCTGTGGGGCGAGGACCCCGGCGACCCGGGGCACTTCATGGCCATCTTCGACTACCTGTTTCCGTTCGCTCCGCAGGTCTCAGGCCTCGACCAGCCAGAGATCGATCCGACCCTGCTGGCAAACGGGACCGCGGGCCTGGGGCAGCAGTTCGCCATGCTGGCCGCAGCCGAGCTCCCGGTCAGCGCCTCGTGCGACGCCGTCCAATGCGCCCCGATGGTGCCGACGGACCCGATCACCGGTGTCACCGGGATCGACAAGTTGATCGACTTCGAGAAGGTGTTCACAAACTTTCCCAATGCCGACAACCAGTTGCCGCTATTCAGCCACTGGTTGCAGGTGCCGTTGCAGCGGCTGCTCAACGGATATCAGTTCCCCAGCACAGCAGCTGACACCGCCAACCCGACGGCCGCCGGAATCGCGGACCCTTCAGCGGGTATCGGCCCGGGCGGTTCGGTGCCCGGCGCCCCGCTCGACGCGGTACCGGGCAGTCAGGCTCAACCGGGCTTCGGCTTCCCGGGCACCGCCTCCGGACCCGACGGGCAGAACTTGATGCCGTGGTCAGGGGTCAACGTTCAGCTCAACCCGCTCGGGCCGTTCGAACAGTGGTTTCAGAGCCTGGAGGCGCCGGTCAATCCGAACGGCTTCCAGCTGGTCGGCCCGGACGACGTATCCGAGGCCCTGAAGGCTTTGGCCGCAGGGGCGGTGGTGGACTTCGACCCGTTCTCCCCCGGCAGCCCGCTGTGCCCGGCGTTGTGCGACCAGCCTCCGTTCGCGCCGCCCTTCGGTCTCACCACGGCGGACCTGGTGCAGTCCATCCAAAACGTCGGGCCGCCCAGCCCGCTGATCAGCGAATGGCTCAGCCTAAACAGTTCAGGTCTGGCGAACGCGCCGACCCAAGACCAGATCGACGCCACCGTGGCCGGCCTGCAAACCGGGGTGCTCACGCTGAACCCGGGCACCGAGGCGCAGATCGTTGACTACCTCAACAGCATCAACCCCAACCTGGCCGAGCTTCTCGTCAATTCGGGGCTGATGACCGACCCGGGGTACCTGGGTCCCTGGACCGGAACCGGAGGCCCGGACAGCGGCGTCGACGTTCCCTCGGTACCAACGGAGTTGGGTGGGTGGAACCCGCTGCAGGTCTGGCCGGACCTGCTCGGCGTCGCCGACCCAACCGGGAATCTGTCGGGTGACCTCACCGACTTCTGGAGTTCGCTGTCGAGCATCTGGGACAGCTTCGGGCTGTAGGGGCTCGGGGCATCCCCCTGCCAACCCAGTTCCCAATGGTGCGGGCGGAGGGACTCGAACCCTCACGCTCTTTCGAGCAATGGCACCTAAAGCCATCATGTCTGCCAATTCCATCACGCCCGCGGACGCACGAATTCTACTGGGCCAGCCGATCGAAATATCTGTCGGTGTTCCGAACTAACGTTTGGGCACAACGCGCGGAAAGGCCGGAACATCCGATCCACCGAGGAATTCGACGCTGTACAGCGACTCATCGCCTCGGGGCTCAGCGACTGCGCTATCGCTCGCCAGACCGCTGTTCCTCGGCGCACTGTGTGTCAATGGCGGCATGGCCCCAAGGTTCGGCACGCATCTGCTGGCCGCAGCCATGATTTCTCTCGCCTACCAGCAGCTGAATACTGCTACCTGCTCGGCCTGTACCTGGGCGATGGCTGTATCTCCCAATACGCCCGAGCATGCCGTCTCAGGATCACCCTCGATGCCAAGTACCCGCGAATCGTTGAGCGTTGCCGCAGCGCGATCGACGTACTGATGCCTGGTCAACGCGCCGCGGCATTTCATCGTTCCGATCATTGCATCGAGGTTTACCTGTACTCGAAACACTGGCCCTGCCTTTTCCCCCAGCACGGCCCCGGCAAGAAGCATCATCGGCCGATCCGGCTGGAAGCGTGGCAGCAAGCGCTCGTCGAGCAGGCGACCGAGGAGTTCATTCGCGGCCTCATCGACAGCGACGGCTGCCGGACGGTGGCCAATGACCGCGGTGTGCGAAGCGTCCGTTACCACTTCTCCAACCGCTCCGACGATATCCGCGGCCTGTTCTGTGCGGCGCTAGATCGTCTCGGGATTCCGTGGACGCAGAACAGCACGTACCAGATCGCCGTGTATCGCAAAGCCGCCACGGCGCGACTCGACGAGTTCGTCGGCCCGAAGGCCTGACGGCATTCCGCACCAAGCGCGGTACCGTCAAGGGGTGTCCACTACACGGCGTCGGAGACCTGCACTGGTCGTGCTGGTGATCGTCGCCGCCAGCTCGTGCCTGGGCCTGGGCTGGTGGCAGTGGAGCCGGTTCCAAGAGGTCAACGGCACCTTCCAGAATCTCGGCTACGCGCTGCAGTGGCCGTTGTTCGCCTGGTTCTGCGTGTACGCCTATCGCAAGTTCGTCCGCTACGAAGAAGAGCCGCCCGAACTGCACCCCGAAGACACGCTGACCGAGATACCCGCGGGGCTGCTGCCGGAACGGCCCGCGCCCGCCGCCCCCACCGATGACCCCGCGATGCGCGAGTACAACGCCTATTTGGCCGAGCTCTCCGAGACCGCCCGACAGAACAGGAACACCGCATGACCTCCTCCCCCGCCCAGGCCGCCCCCGCCGGGAAGATCCGCAGCGCGCTGCTGCCCTACCGGGTGATGGCGTGGGCAACGGGTGTCTGGCTGATCGCCCTGTGCTACGAGATCGTGATGCGCTACGTGGTCAAGGTGGACAACCCGCCGACCTGGATCGCCGTGGTGCACGGCTGGGTGTACTTCGCCTACCTGCTGGCCGCGTTCAACCTGGCGGTCAAGGTCCGCTGGCCCCTCGGCAAGACCGTCGGGGTGCTGCTGTCGGGCACCATTCCGCTGCTCGGCATCATCGTCGAGCACTTCCAGTCCCGAAACATCAAGGCCCAGTTCAACCTCTGAGCCCCGCGGCGTCGTTAGGCCAGCGAGCGCAGCGCCGGCAGCAGCAACTCCAGCGCCCGGCCGCGGYGCGRCGCGGCGTCCTTTTCGGCCGGGCTCAACTGCGCGGCGGTGCGGTCGGTGCCCGCCGGGACAAACACCGGGTCGTAGCCGAATCCGCCGTCGCCGTGCGGTTCCCGGGCGATGTTGCCGACCCATTCGCCGCGCACCACCACCTCGTGTTCGGGGCCGGTGCCCCAGACCAGCGCGCACGCGGAGACGAACGCCGCGCCGCGCCGCTCGTCGGGCACGTCGCGCAGCTGCGCCAGCAACAGCGCGGTGTTGGCCGCGTCATCGCCGTGGCTGCCCGACCAGCGCGCCGACAGCACCCCCGGCATACCGTTGAGCGCAACGACGGTCAAGCCCGAATCATCTGCGACACAAGGCAATCCGGTGGCAGCGTAACCGTCACGGGCTTTGGCCAGGGCGTTCTCTTCGAACGTCGCCGCGGTTTCCGGCGCTTCGGGATACGGCGGCACCTCATCCAGCGAAACCAGTTGTACGCCCGAGACTCCGGCGTGCTCCAGCACCCGGCTCAGTTCGGCCAGCTTCTTGCGGTTGCGGCTGGCGACCAGCAGTTGCGTCACCGGCGCGGTCAGCTGCCGAACGCCTTCTTCGGCGCCGGCCCCTCCGGCAGCACCCCCGGATACGGCAACGCCAGCGCTTCGCGCTGCACCACGAACAGCTTCTCGCAGGCGGCCAGCGCCGCGTCGAGCATCTTATCCAGGGTCGAGCGCGGGAACGTCGCCCCCTCGCCAGTGCCCTGGATCTCCACCAGGGTTCCGGTGTCGGTGGCGACCACGTTCATGTCGACCTCGGCGCGCGAGTCCTCCTCATAGGGGAGGTCGACGCGGACCCGGCCGTCGACCACGCCGACGCTGACCGCTGAGATCGCGCACGACAACGGGCGCGGGTCCGACAACTTGCCTGCGGCAGACAGGTAGGTGACCGCATCGGCGAGCGCCACATAGGCACCGGTGATCGCCGCGGTACGGGTACCGCCGTCAGCCTGCAGGACGTCGCAGTCGATCGCGATGGTGTTCTCCCCCAGCGCGGCCAGGTCGATGCAGGCACGCAGCGAGCGACCCACCAGCCGACTGATCTCCTGAGTTCGCCCGCCGACTCGGCCCTTGACCGATTCGCGATCCGACCGGGTGTGGGTGGCGGCCGGCAGCATGGCGTACTCGGCGGTCAGCCAACCGCGGCCGGAGCCCTTCCGCCAGCGCGGAACGCCTTCAGTGACGCTGGCCGTGCACATGACCCGGGTGTTGCCGAACTCGACCAGAACCGATCCGGCCGGGTTGGCGGTGAAGCCGCGGGTGATGACAACCGGGCGCAGCTCGTCGTCGAGGCGACCGTCTTCTCGTTTGGACACGCGGATAACCCTATCGGGGGGTGCGAAATGCTGTGTCAGGACCGCTTGATGTCGAACGACTCGTCGCATACCACGGCGTGCACCGGACCGTCGAACTCCGCCTTGGCCTCCCCGATCACGTCCTCGCGCGAAGTCCAGGGCGGGATGTGGGTCAGCAGCAGTTGTCCGACACCCGCGGCCGCGGCGATGCGCCCGGCCTCGGTTCCCGACAGGTGCAGGTTAGGCGGCCGGGTTGCGTCATGGGTCCACGACGCCTCGCACAAGAACACATCGGCGCCGCGCGCCAGCTCGATCACCGCATCGCAGAAGCCGGTGTCGGCGCTGTAGACCAGCGTCGCGCCGGACGGATCGATGATCCGCATGCCGTACGACTCGGTTGGATGCGCCACCAGTCCGGGCTGCACGCGCAACGCCCCGAACGTGACGGGCTCACCGTCCACCCAGGCGCGGACATCGAAGATGTCGGTGATGTCATCGATCTCGCCGCCGTAGGGCGAGGACGCCGCACCCATCCGCGACCAGGTGTCGCTGGGCCCGTAGAGCAGCCCCTTGTCGAACGGCTTGCTCGCCACCGATGGGTGGTAACGGCGCCAGACGAACAACCCGGGCAGATCCAGGCAGTGGTCGGCGTGCAAGTGCGACAACAGCACATGCACCGACCCCGGATCGACATGGCGTTGCAGGGCGCCGAGAACCCCACCTCCGAAGTCGATTACCAGCGGCGGCGAGTCCGGCGCCTGCAACAGGTATCCCGATGCCGGCGAATCCGGACCCACCACACTGCCGGAGCAGCCCAGCACGGTCAGTCGCACGTTCCCTACTGTGCCATGTTCGCCGCGACCATGACGAAGACACCGGCGCTTTGCTCACTATTCGTCATCGAAATCACGGGCTAGCGCAACGGGGCGTGGCGGTGGACGGCTCCGACGCCGGTGATCGCCGGGCCCAGAAAGCGGGTCGCCAATTCAGCGAATGCCTCCGGATCACCGGTGGCTTCGAAGACCCGCGTCGCCGGAGCGGCCTCATGCGGGCGCAGCAAGTCGCGCTCGGTGAGCACCCGTAACAGTTCCTTGGCGGTCTCTTCGGCGCTGGACACCAGCGTCACCTGATCACCCATCGCGAGCTGGATCAATCCCGACAACAGCGGGTAGTGCGTGCAGCCCAACACCAGGGTGTCGACTCCCGCGCGTTGCAGCGGCTCCAGATAGCCCTCGGCCAGCCCCAGCACCTGACGGCCGCTGGTGATACCGCGCTCGACGAAGTCGACAAAGCGCGGGCAGGCCACCGCGGTGATATCGGTGTCACGAGCCGCCGCGAACGCATCCTGGTAGGCGTGACTGGCGATGGTTGCCTGCGTCCCGATCACCCCGATGCGGCCGTTGCGGGTGGTTGCTACCGCCCGGCGCACCGCCGGCAGGATCACCTCGACGACCGGCACGTCATAGCGTTCCCGCGCGTCGCGCAGGCACGCCGCCGAGGCGGTGTTGCAGGCGATCACCAACGCCTTGATGCCCCGCGAGACCAGGTCGTCCCCGATGGCCAGGGCGTGCGCACGGACCTCGGGGATGGTCAGCGGGCCGTAAGGACCGTTGCCGGTGTCGCCGACGTAGATGATGTCCTCGTCGGGCAGCTGGTCGATGATCGATCGGGCCACAGTCAGCCCGCCGACGCCGGAGTCGAAGATTCCGATCGGGCTCACGCACCCGCCCCCCGACGCAGTGTCCGGGCCTTACGCTCGGGAGCCGCCAGCCAGTAGGCGGCCAGCACGCCGGCGAGCGCCCCGCACAGGTGGCCCTGCCAGGACACCCCACCGCATACGTTCAGCACCGGCACCGCTCCCCACAGGATTCCGCCGTAGAGGAATAGCACTACGACGCCGACCAGGATCTGCCAGAGATGGCGAGTGAACCATCCGAACACCACCAAAAAGGCCAGCCAGCCGAAGATCAGGCCAGAGGCACCGATGTGGTCCGTCGGCCCGCACGACGACCCGACGTTGCCGATCAACCATGTCCCCAGGCCCCCGACAATCCACACGATGGCGGTGGCCAGCACAAACCGAGACAGCCCAGTCAAAGTCAACAAGAAGCCCAGCACCAGCGCGGGGCCGGTATTGGCCAGCAGGTGCGCCCAGTTCGCGTGCAGCAGCGGCGCAAACAGCACCCCCCACAAGCCGTCGGTCTCCAGCGGCCGGATGCCGTTGCGGTCCAGCTGGTGACCGCCGACCTGATCGACGGCTTCGATCAGGTAGAGCAGCCCGACGAAAGCGATGATGGTGGCCCCGCCGGTGCGCCAGACGGACTTCTCTTCGGGCTGCGGTGCGGGTGCGGTTCCCCCGCGGGAAGTCACGCCCACCTCACGCCCTTCCCGATCGGTCACCGAGCCGCTCGGCGAATGCGCCCGGCACGGTGCCGCGGTAGGTCGGGATTCCGGCCACCGGATCAGCACACAACAAGCCCGACAGCACCGCTCGGGCCAGACAGTCCGCCGCGGCGGCACCGACCTCGGCAATCAGGCCCGTCTCCGGGGACATCGCGGCCGGTGTTCCCGGCAGCGGCGGAACCTCGACGGTCCCGGTCGACAAGGCGAACACCACGTCGCCGTCGACCGGAGTGTGCGAGGGCCGGATGGTGCGGGCCAGCCCGTCCTGCCCGGCGATCGCCACCCGGCGGCAGCCGGCCGGGCTCAGCGCGGCGTCGGTGGCCACCACGGCGATGGTGGTGTTGAGGGACATTGATTTGGGCTCCAGGCCGGCCAGGATCGCCAGCTGTTCGGACGGCGGTGCCGTCAGACCGAATTCTTCGATGAGCAGCGTCGACCAGGGCAACCCGGTGGTGGGATCGATGAGTTCACCGGTCGGATTCACCACGACCATGGCGCCCACGGTGACCACGTCGTCCCCGAGCTCCAGTGTCATCGATGCGGTGCCCACGCCACCCTTGAAGACCCCGGCCCGGGCCCCGGCGCCGGCACCGACGCTGCCCGACAACGGTTGCTGACCGTCGGGGCCGGCGGCCGCGGCCACGGCGGCGTAGCCGAATTCTGCGGTGGGCCGGCAGTCCCAGCCGCCGACGGGCAGGTCGAAGATGACCGCGGCCGGCACGATCGGCACCACGCCGCCCTCCAGCGCCACACCCCGGCCCTGCTCCTCCAACCAGGTCATCACACCGTCGGCGGTCGCCAGTCCGTAGGCGCTGCCGCCAGAGAGCACCACGGCGTCCACCCAGCGCACGCTGTTGGCCGGGTCCAGCAGGTCGGTTTCGCGAGTGCCCGGTGCTCCACCGCGACCGTCGACGGCGCCGACCGTCCCGGGTGGCGCCAGCACGACGGTGACGCCGGTGGCCCAGCCGGAGCCAAGTGTCGCCTCCGGATCGATCCGCTGGTGGTGGCCCACCCGGATGCCGGCGACATCGGTGATCGAACCCATGCCTGTCATCGTCTGGGCCTTCCCATCAGCGCGACCACCAGGAATTCCTGCAGCACGGTGAGCCACTGATACACGTTGAGCTGTCCAGCCATTGGATCACCCGCGGACAACTGATCCGGGCCGTCGGGACCTATCTTGAGCACGGCTCCCAGCGCGAGGCGGATGTCGTTGACCGCGGCAATCCAGGCGTTGGCCTGCTCCTCGGTCAGCTCGAATCGACCGCCCTGTTCCGGAACAGTGGCCAGGACCTGTTGTGCCGCAACACGTTTCGCGTCAATGATGCCTGGTTCATGCAGACTGCGCAGCGCCGCGTTCAGGCCATCTGCGTCGATCGCGGAAACGTCCGCATCACCCTCCGGGCGATAGAAATCCGGCAGCAGCCGGCGTGTCGTGGCGTCTTCGGGTGTTCGAGTGTTGCCGGTTCGTATCCCGGTGATCCGTTCAAGTTCGTCTGGCGGAGAAGCAGCCTCGCGCGCGTCGAGCATCTCGACGATCGAGCCGACCAGATTCCGGAGCAGCGCGGCCTCGTGAAGGGCCAGCGCAGACCGGAAGCGGGGTCCGTCGTCGGTCTCGACCCGCTTCCATTTCTGCACGGTGAAGTCCGGTTCCCTTCGGTTGGGTCTCAGCGGTCCTGCTGCATGGTCGCCCACAAACCGGCGGCATGCAGCTTGGACACGTCGACTTCCATCGACTCACGGCTTCCCGCCGACACCACGGCCTTGCCCTCGTGGTGCACCTGCAGCATCAGCTTGGTCGCGTGCTGCTCGCTGTAGCCGAACAGCTTCTGAAAGATGTAGGTGACATAGGTCATCAGGTTGACCGGGTCGTCCCAGACGATGGTCACCCAGGGCGAAGCCGTCTCCTCGACCGGGTCGGCGTGCCGCTGTCCGGTGCCCTGCGGTTTCACCGGGGCGGACGTCGGTACTGACGTGGCCATACCGGTCAGGATACCGAGCCGAGGTGGGGTGCAGTCCAGTCGATACGGTTGGCGGGTGAACCACTCGGCCCAGGGCGGCGGACTGCTCACCGACAAGTACGAGCTGACCATGCTCGCCGCGGCGCTGCGTGACGGCACGGCGGCTCGACCGGCCGGCTTTGAAGTGTTCACGCGCCGCCTCCCCGAGGCACGCCGCTACGGGGTGGTGGCCGGCACCGGACGGTTCCTTCAGGCCCTGGCCGGGTTCACCTTCGACGACGCCGCGCTGAGCCTGCTCTCGGGGTTCCTTGATCGCCAGACCGTCAATTTCCTGGCGGATTTCCGCTTCCGCGGCGACATCGACGGCTACCCCGAAGGGGAGCTGTATTTCGCCGCGTCGCCAGTGCTCAACGTACAGGGCAGTTTCGCCGAGTGTGTCGTGCTGGAAACGCTGCTGCTGTCGATCTTCAATCACGACAGCGCGATCGCCTCGGCGGCCGCTCGCATGGTCAACGCCGCCGGCGGACGGCCCCTGATCGAGATGGGCTCACGTCGCACGCACGAGCAGGCCGCCGTGGCTGCGGCCCGGGCCGCCTACCTGGCGGGCTTTGCCGGCACCTCCAATCTGGCGGCACACCAGCGCTTCGGCGTGCCGGTGCTGGGCACCAGCGCGCACGCCTTCACGCTGTTGCATACCGGGCCCGACGGCGAGGTGGCGGCGTTTCGCGCCCAGGTCGCTGCGCAGGGTGTCGACACCACGCTGCTGGTGGACACCTACGACGTCACCACCGGGGTGGCCAACGCCGTCGCAGCGGCCGGCCCGGGGCTCGGCGCGGTGCGCATCGACTCCGGTGAGTTGGGGGTGTTGGCCCATCAGGTCCGTGACCAGCTGGACCGGTTGGGGGCCACCAACACCAAGATTGTGGTCTCCGGTGACCTCGACGAGTACGGCATCGCCGCGCTGCGGGCGGCGCCGGTGGACAGCTACGGCGTCGGCACCGCGTTGGTGACCGGCTCAGGCGTGCCCGCGGCCGGGTTCGTCTACAAACTGGTCGAAGTGGACGGCAAGCCGGTGTCCAAGCGCAGCACGGGCAAAGAGTCGCAGGGCGGACTCAAACAGGCGCTACGGGTCGCCCGCGAAAGCGGCATCGTCACCGACGAGGTCGTCTACCCGGCCGGGCACCCGCCGACGACGGACGCGCGGGCCCGGCCCTTGACCGTGCCACTGGTACGCGGCGGTGAGGTGGTGACCGACACCGGGGCGACGGCGCTGGCCGCGGCGCGCGAGCGCGTGGTGGCCGGCCTGCACAGCCTGCCCTGGGAGGCGCTCAAACTCGCGCACGGCGAGCCGGCGATCCCGACCCGGCTGGTGCCCGGCCGCGCCTGAGCGCGGTCCTACTTGCCGTTGCGTTCCCGGTGCTTGCACCCCGGCCAGCAGCAGGGGCGCCGCTTGCCTTCTTCGAGTTCCTCACGAGTTCGCCGAATCCGGCGCTCGCGGGTGACCTGCTGCTTGGCGTCCTCAACCCAGCAGATGAACTCGTTGCGGGCCAAAGTCGTAATGCTCAGCCACGCCTCAAGTGCGGTGGGGCTGACCAACAGTCCGTCGCGCAGATCTTCCGGTAGTTCGTGCACTGCGCCGCCTGGCAATCGCTGGCTGCTCATCGCCTCAGGGTACGGCCGTCGGCTAGAAAATTGGCTACCGTGTGCACACCATGGCTGACCCGTCCGTATCCGAGCTGCTCGCCGCCGCCGTAGCCGCACTGGGTGGCAGCGAACGCGAGGGCCAGGTCCGTATGGCCGAGGCGGTGGCACGCTGCTTCGATACCGGCGAGCATCTGGCGGTGCAGGCCGGCACCGGTACCGGCAAGTCGCTGGCCTACCTGGTGCCGGCGATCGCGCGGGCGTTGACCGACGAAAACCCCGTCGTGGTGTCGACCGCGACCATCGCATTGCAACGCCAGCTCGTCGACCGTGACCTGCCGCGGCTGGCCGCCGCCCTGGAGAAAGTGCTGCCCCGGCGCCCCACCTTCGCCCTGCTCAAGGGGCGACGGAATTACCTGTGCTTGAACAAGATCCATACCGGCATCGCCGAAGAGTCCGACAATGAGCCGCAGGAGCTGTTCGATCCGTTCGCGGCAAGCGCACTGGGCCGCGACGTGCAGCGGCTGACCGCGTGGGCAGAAGACACCGACACCGGTGACCGCGATGACCTCAAACCCGGTGTACCGGAACGGTCCTGGTCTCAGGTCAGCGTCTCGGCGCGGGAATGCGTGGGTGCCGTGCGCTGCCAATACGGCACGGACTGCTTTGCCGAGCGGGCCCGCACGGTCGCTGCCGAGGCCGATGTCGTCGTCACCAACCACGCCCTGTTGGCCATCGACGCCATCTCCGACACCACCGTGCTGCCCGAGCATCGTCTGCTGGTGATCGACGAAGCGCACGAACTCGCCGACCGGGTGACCTCGGTGGCTACCGCCGAGCTCAGCGCGACCATGCTCAGCGTCGCGGTGCGCCGCGTCGCGCGGTTGGTCTCCCCCGAGTTGGTTCAGCGCCTCGATGCCGCATCGCTCACGTTCGGCTCGGCGATCCACGACGGCACGCCCGGCCGGATGGATCACCTCGACGACGAGCTGGCCACCTACCTGGCGGCCCTTCGTGATGCCGCCGGTGCGGCCCGCGCCGCGATTGATACCGCCCCCGCCGATCCCAAGGCCGCCGCGGCACGCAAGGAGTCGGTCGCCGCGCTGACCGAGATCGCCGACACCGCTTCCCGGATCCTGACCTCGTTCGAACCGGCTATCCCCGACCGCTACGACGTGGTCTGGCTCAGCCACGAGGACAACCGGGGCTCGGTGCGGGCCGTGCTGCGGGTGGCGCCGCTGTCGGTGGCCGGCCTGCTGCGCGAGCGGTTGTTCGCCCGCGCAACGACGGTGCTGACCTCGGCGACGCTGACGGTCGGCGGATCCTTCGACGCCATGGCCGGCGACTGGGGTCTGCGGCGCGGCGACGATCCCCAGGCCGCGCGCTGGCGGGGGCTTGATGTCGGCTCGCCGTTCGCGCACGCCAAGTCGGGCATCCTCTACATCGCGGCACATCTGCCGCCACCCGGTCGTGACGGCACCGGCACGGCCGAACAGCTCGACGAGATCACCGCGCTGATCACCGCGGCCGGCGGCCGCACCCTGGGCTTGTTTTCGTCGATGCGGGCGGCACGAGCCGCGGCCGAAGCGATGCGCGAGCGCCTCGACACCCCGGTGCTGTGTCAGGGCGACGACACCACGGGCGCGCTGGTCGAGCAGTTCGCCGATGACGCCGAGACCTCGCTGTTCGGCACGCTGTCGCTGTGGCAGGGCGTCGACGTACCGGGACCGTCGCTGTCGCTGGTGCTCATCGACCGCATCCCGTTCCCGCGGCCCGACGATCCGCTGTTGACCGCCCGGCAGCGCGCCATCACCGCGCGCGGCGGCAACGGCTTCATGGCGGTGGCCGCCAACCACGCGGCTCTGCTGCTGGCCCAGGGCGCCGGCCGGCTGCTGCGCGGGACCGACGACCGGGGCGTGGTGGCGGTACTCGACTCCCGGATGGCCACCGCCCGTTACGCCGGATATCTGCGGGCCTCGCTGCCGCCGTTCTGGGGCACCACTGACGCCGCCAAAGTGCAACTGGCGCTGCAGCGACTGCGCGGGGGCTAAGCCCACTATCGTGGTACCTCATGCGCCCTGCCCGCCGACGGCACCGTTTTAAAGCGGCGGCCCCAGCTTCGCCTCTCCTTCGTCGAGGCTCGCTGAACCACCGGGTTCATGCGGCGGCCCCAGCTTCGCCTCTCCTTCGTCGAGGCTCGCTGACCCGCCGGGTCCTCGTCACCGCCTGCACGTTGGTGTTATTGCTGAGCGGATGTGCCCGCATGCTCGACGGGAAACCCGTGTCGGCCTTCGCCGACCCTTTCCGGGTGGGCGGCCTGCAGGCCGTCGACGGCCCCACCGGGCTGCGCCCTGACGCCCCGCCGCCGACCCGGGAAGTCGACGGCACCGACGGCGGACGGATCGATCAGCTCGCCGCACAATCGGTCAGCGACCTCGAGGCGTTTTGGACCACGACCTATCCCAACACCTTCGACGGCGAGTTCAGGCCGGCGAAGTCACTGCTGTCTTGGGATCCGGCGCAGCTACGCGGAAAATTCTGTGACAGCAGGACTTTCCTGCTGGTCAACGCTGCCTACTGCTACCTGGACAACACCATCGGCTGGGATCGCCGGCTGCTGCTGCCCGCACTGCGCAGCGCCTATGGCGACATGGCCATCACCATGGTGCTCGCGCACGAGTACGGCCACGCGATTGCCCGCACCGCCGGCATCACCAAGCGGCGTCAGACCCCGACACTGGTGGCCGAGCAGCAGGCCGACTGCTTGGCGGGTGTCTACTTGCGCTGGGTGGCTCAGGGGGACTCGCCCCGCTTCACGCTGAGCACCGGCGACGGGCTCAATGGCGTGTTGGCCGCAATGCTGGCGCTGCGTGACCCGTTGCTCGGCCCCGACGAGTCGATCGGCAACAACGAGCACGGCTCGGCCTTCGAGCGGATCTCAGCGTTCCAGTTCGGGTTCACCGACGGCGCCGACTCGTGTAATGCCATCGACGCCAATGAGATCGAGCAGCGGCGCGGTGAACTACCCGTGCAACTGCAACAGGACGAGACCGGCGAGGTTCCGGTCAGCGAGGAATCGGTACGGCTGGTCGTCGACGCGATGAACATCGCGTTCATGCCGGACCAGCCACCGACACTCACCTTCGATGCCGCGGTCGCATCGTCATGCTCGGACGCTCGGCCCAGTCCACCGGTCTCGTACTGTCCGGACTCCAACACCATTGCGGTCGACCTGCCGGCCCTGCAGGCCATGGGAACACCCGGCAAGGACCAGAAGTTGGCCACGCTGTCCGGTGACAACACCGCCTATTCGGCGCTGGTCTCGCGGTACCTGCAGCGCGTGCAGATCGAACACGGCGGGTTGGTGCTCGACAACGCCGCGGCCGCGCTGCGCACCGCGTGCCTGACCGGGGTGGCCACCGCCCGGCTGTCCCAGGGCGTCACCACCTCCAACGGCGGCCGGATCGCATTGACCGCGGGCGATCTGGACGAGGCGGTCGCCGGGCTGCTGACCAACGGCCTGGCCGCCGGTGACATCAACGGCGAGTCGGTCCCGGCCGGCTTCTCGCGCATCGACGCCTACCGCACCGGGGTGCTCGGCGATTTCGATCGCTGTCTGGCCCGCTTCCCCTGAGGCTGTGTTCTCCGCGGGCAGGAAAGCCGTTCAGATTGCACTGAAGGTCGTAGATTTCGACGAATCGCAGCCCTGAGCGCAATCTCACCGACGGGAAAGCTCACGCTGCCCCTTACCGCAACTCTCAGGCCAAGGTCACCAGTCCCAGTTCGGCATCGCCGGACAGCAACGGATGGCACGGCAGCACCCGCACGGTGTAGCCCACCGCCCCGGCCACCGGTAGCCGACTGGTCGTGGAGAAGACTTCCGTGCCGTCAGCGTCGGTGTGGGCGTGTGACATCGCCACGGTGACCGGACCGAGCAGGGTGTCAGCGGAATCCACCCGGCCCAGCACCGCCTGCACCACCACCTCGTCGGGCCGCAACCCAGCCAGGCGTACCGAGGCGGTCAACGTCAACTCCGAGCCCAGCCAGGGGGCGTCGGGCAGCCCAGTGCTGTCGACGTCAGTGATCTGGATGTGCGGCCAGGCCGCTTCCGCTCGACGCCGGTAGCCGGCCAACTGACGTGCCGCACCGAAGGGCACCCCGTCGATCGGCTCGCAGGTCCGCTGCAAGGACTGTGCGGCCGGCGCATAACACTGCTGGACGTAGTCGTGCACCATCCGCGACGCCAGCACTTTCGGTCCCAGCGTCTGCAGGGTGTGGTGCACCATCTCCATCCAGCGCGACGGCACGCCGCTCTCGTCGCGCTCGTAGAACTTCGGCACCACCGATGACGCCAGCAGGTCATAGAGCGCCGCGGCTTCCAGATCGTCGCGCCGATTCTCGTCGGCGACGCCGTCCGCGGTGGGAATCGCCCAGCCGTTCTGCCCGTCGAACCACTCGTCCCACCAGCCGTCGCGAATCGACAGGTTCAGCCCGCCGTTGAGCGCGCTCTTCATCCCCGAGGTACCGCAGGCCTCCAACGGGCGCAGCGGATTGTTCAGCCAGACATCGCATCCGGCGTAGAGCCGACGCGCCATCGACATGTCGTAGTCGGGCAGGAACGCGATGCGGTGCCGTACCTCAGGGCGGTCGGCGAACCGCACCACCTGCTGAATCAGCGCCTTTCCGTCCTCGTCGGCCGGATGGGACTTGCCGGCGACGATCAACTGGATGGGGCGCTGCTCATCGAGCAGCAGTTGCTCCAATCGGTCGGGATCACGCAGCATCAGCGTCAGCCGCTTGTAGGTCGGCACCCGCCGGGCGAAGCCAATGGTCAGCACGTCCGGGTCGAATGCCGAAGCGATCCAGCCCAACTCGGCCTCTGAAGAACCGCGTTCCAGCCCGGACTTCAGCAGTCGCAACCGGACCTCGTCGACGAGCAGTGCCCGCAGCTGCGAGCGGATGGACCACAGGGTGACGGGATCGACCTGCTGCAGGCGTTGCCAGGCGGCGGGCTCGCTGAACGAGTCGGGAGCGGCCACGTCGCGACTGAGCTGCAGCCACGGCGGCGCCGCCCAACTCGGCGCGTGCACGCCGTTGGTGATCGACCCGATCGGCACCTCGTCGCCGTCGAACCCGGGCCACAGATCGTTGAACATGACCCGGCTGACCCGACCGTGCAACCGAGAGACGCCATTGGCGCGCTGCGCCAGCCGCAGCCCCATGTGGGCCATGTTGAACATGCCGGGATCGGGTTCCACGCCCAGTTCCATGATCCGCTCGGTGGGCACCCCGGCGACCAGAGCATCACCGCTGTCATCGAAATAGCGGCAGACCATGTCGGCGGGAAACCGATCGATTCCGGCCGGCACCGGGGTGTGGGTGGTGAACACCGTCGCCGAACGGACCACCGCCAGCGCGGTGTCGAAATCCAGACCCTGCTCGGCCATCAGCTCGCGGATGCGTTCGATGCCGAGGAAGCCCGCGTGCCCCTCGTTCATGTGAAAGACCTCGGGCGCGGGCATGTTCTGCAGACGGGTGAATTCGCGGATCGCCCGCACACCGCCGATTCCAGCCAGAATCTCCTGACGGATCCGGTGCTCCTGGTCCCCGCCGTACAGCCGGTCGGTGATCCCGCGCAGCTGGTGTGGGTTCTCACCGATATCGGAATCCAGCAGCAGCAACGGCACACGGCCCACCTGCGCGACCCAGATCCGGGCCCGCAACCGGCCGGCGCCGGGCAGCGCCACGTCGATCAGCACCGGTCGGCTGTCGGTATCGACGAGCAGTCGCAGCGGCAGCCCCTGCGGGTCCAGTGCCGGATAGGTTTCGCGCTGCCAGCCGTCGGCGGTCAGCGCTTGACGGAAATATCCGGACCGGTAGTACAGGCCCACTGCGATCAGCGGCACGCCGAGGTCCGACGCCGACTTGAGGTGATCCCCGGCCAGGATCCCCAGACCGCCCGAGTAGTTGGGCAGAGCTTCGGCGACACCGAATTCCATCGAGAAGTACGCGACCGCCGTCGGCAGCGCCGCCCCGTCCTCCTGCTGGCGCTGGTACCACCTCGGCAGCGTCAGGTATGCCGTGAGATCGGCAGACAGCGCATCGAGCCGGGCGGTGAACTCCGGGTCGGCGGCCAGCTCTTCGAGCCGCGCGGGACTGACCGCTCCCAGCAGCGCAACCGGGTCGCGCGCGCACCCGTCCCACAATTCGGGGTCGATGGCGGCGAAGAGTTCCTGAGTCGGCTGCTCCCATGACCAGCGGAGGTTCATCGACAGCTGCTCGAGTGCTAGCAGCCTCTCGGGAAGGTGGGCGCGAACGGTGAACCGGCGGAGGGCCTTCACGCCTCACCACCTTACCGAAGCGGGCCTGACGAACAGACCTGACGATTCGGTTGCGAACACCTCGCTTGATTCCGGTAGACGTCACTGGACAGCTACCGTGGGCGCATACAGCCCAACGACGAAGGAGTGTGGTGGCTGGCCGAGTCGAGGTCGACGATGTCGAGCCGGTCGTCTCGTGCGGCCGTTACCCGGCCAAGGCGGTGGTCGGTGAGACCGTACCGGTCAAGGCCACCGTCTGGCGTGAAGGCCACGAAGCCGTCGCGGCGACGTTGGTGGTGCGCTACGTGGGGCGCCGCTATCCGCTGCCCGGTGATTCCCCACCGGCCGCCGCGGGCTCAGCACTGCAGCTGCCCATGCACACCGGGTTCGACGCCTACGTCTTCCACGGTGCCTTCACCCCCGACGCCGTCGGCCTGTGGACGTTCCGCGTCGAGGGCTGGGGGGATCCGTTGCAGAGCTGGCGGCACGCGGTGACCGCCAAATTGGACGCCGGCCAAGCCGCGGCCGAACTGTCCAACGACCTGGTGATCGGCGCCGAGTTGTTCGACCGCGCCGCGGCCGGGGTACCGACCGCACTACGTAAACCGGTGCTGGCGGCGGCCGCGGCGTTGCGCGCTTCAGGCGATCCGGTGTCGCGAGCGGCGCCGGCACTGTCCTCCGAGCTCGACGAGCTGCTGACCCGCTACCCGCTGCGTGAGCTGGTCACCGCCGGCGTCGAGCACCAGGTGTGGGTGGATCGGCCGCTGGCACGAGGCGGCGCGTGGTACGAGATGTTCCCCCGCTCGACCGGCGGCTGGGACGCCGAGGGACGTCCCGTGCACGGTACGTTCGCCACGGCAGCCGCGGCACTGCCCCGGATCGCGGCGATGGGCTTCGATGTGGTGTACCTGCCGCCAGTTCACCCCATCGGGCGAGTACACCGCAAGGGCCGCAACAACTCCGCGACCGCCCAACCCGGCGACGTGGGTTCGCCGTGGGCCATCGGCAGCGCCGAGGGCGGCCACGACGCGGTACATCCGGCACTGGGCGACATCGGTGACTTCGACGACTTCGTCGCCGCGGCCCACCGGCTCGACCTGGAGGTTGCCCTGGACCTGGCGCTGCAGTGCGCACCCGATCATCCGTGGGCCACCCAGCACCGGGAATGGTTCACCGAACTGCCCGATGGCACCATCGCCTACGCGGAGAACCCGCCGAAGAAGTACCAGGACATCTACCCGCTGAATTTCGACAACGATCCGGCCGGCCTGTACGCGGAGGTGCTGCGGGTGGTCCGATTCTGGATGGACCACGGGGTGAAGATCTTTCGGGTGGACAACCCGCACACCAAGCCCCCGGACTTCTGGCTGTGGTTGATCGCCGCCGTCAAGAATATCGACCCGGATGTGCTGTTCCTGTCCGAGGCGTTCACCCCGCCGGCGCGCCAGTACGGCCTGGCCAAGCTGGGATTCACCCAGTCCTACTCCTACTTCACCTGGCGGACAACGAAATCCGAGCTCACCGAGTTCGGACGGCAGATCGCCGAACTCGCCGACTTCCGCCGGCCGAACCTGTTCGTCAACACCCCCGACATCCTGCACGCCAGCCTGCAACACGGCGGCCCCGGGATGTTCGCCATCCGCGCAGTTCTGGCGGCGACACTGGGTCCGGCGTGGGGCGTCTACTCCGGATTCGAGTTGTTCGAGGACCGTGCGGTCCATGAAGGCAGCGAGGAGTACCTCGATTCGGAGAAATACGAACTTCGGCCCCGCGACTTCGCCGGCGCCATCGCCGAAGGCCGCTCCCTAGAACCGTTCATCGCGCGGCTCAACGAGATTCGCCGGCTGCACCCGGCGTTCAACCAGCTGCGCACCGTGCACTTCCACCATGTCGACAACGACGCGCTGCTGGCCTACAGCAAGTTCGACCCGGCCACCGGCGACACCGTGCTGGTGGTGGTCACGCTGAACCCGTTCGGCGCCGAGCAGGCGACAATACACCTGGACATGTGGGCGCTGGGAATGCCTGACTACCAACGCTTCTGGGTACGTGATCAGATCAGCGGCGAGGACTACAACTGGGGCCAGGACAACTATGTGCGCTTGGACCCGGCACACGCGGTCGCCCACATCGTCACCATGCCGCCGATCAACGCCGGTGCCCGAACCGAGATGCTGCGCCGCTGATGAGCACCGTGACCCCACACCTGGCACCCCACCCTGCCGACCTGGCTCGGCTACGTGCCGGTGAACACCACGATCCGCACTCCGTCCTGGGCGCTCACGAGTACGGCAAAACCACCGTCATCCGGGCGTTGCGCCCACGCGCTCGGCGCGTGGTGGTGCTCGTCGGTACCGAGCGCTTCACCATGCGCGACCTGGGCTCCGGGTTGTTCGCCGCTGCCCTGCCGTTCACCGACCTCATCGACTACCGCCTGGAGGTGCACTATCCGGAGACGGCCGAGTTCGCCGAACCCACCGGGGTGCACACGGTCGCCGACGGGTATCGATTCGCCCCGACCCTGGGCGATTTCGACCTGTACCTGTTCGCCGAAGGACGCCACGAACGTCTCTGGCAAGTGATGGGGGCTCAGCACCGCAGCTTCACCACTCCCGACGGCGAGGTGTCCGGCGTGTCCTTCGCGGTGTGGGCACCCAACGCCACCGGGGTGAGCCTGATCGGCGACTTCAACGGCTGGACCGGCGACGACGCCCCGCTGCGGTCACTGGGCTCTTCGGGGATCTGGGAACTGTTCTGGCCGGACTTCCCCACCGCCGGCCTCTACAAATTCCGTATCCACGGGGCCGACGGCGCCGTCACCGAGCGCGCCGATCCGTTCGCCTACGCCACCGAGGTGCCACCGCGCACCGCATCGATGGTGACGTTCAGCGACTACACCTGGAACGACGCGGACTGGATGGCCCAGCGCTGCAAGCGCGACCCGGTGAGCGAGCCGATGAGCACCTACGAGGTCCATCTGGGCTCTTGGCGACCCGGGCTCAGCTACCGCCAGTTGGCCGTCGAACTGACCGAATACGTTGTCCAGCAGGGCTTCACCCACGTCGAACTGCTGCCGGTGGCAGAGCACCCGTTCGGTGGGTCTTGGGGATACCAGGTGACGTCGTATTACGCCCCGACCGCGCGCTTCGGCACCCCCGACGACTTTCGGGCACTGGTCGACGCGCTGCACGGGGCCGGCATCGGCGTCATCGTGGACTGGGTGCCGGCGCATTTCCCCAAGGACGACTGGGCGCTGGGCCGATTCGATGGGACCCCGCTCTACGAGCACTCCGATCCGCATCGCGGGGAGCAACTCGACTGGGGCACCTACGTGTTCGACTTCGGCCGCCCGGAGGTACGCAACTTCCTGGTCGCCAACGCGCTGTACTGGCTGACCGAGTTCCACGTGGACGGGCTGCGGGTGGATGCCGTCGCATCGATGCTCTACCTGGACTATTCGCGTCCGCACGGCGGATGGACCCCCAACATCCACGGCGGCCGAGAGAACCTGGAGGCGGTGCAGTTCCTGCAGGAGCTGAACGCGACCACCCACCGGGTCGCGCCGGGCATCGTGACCATCGCCGAGGAGTCCACCTCCTGGCCGGGAGTCACCCGCGACACCAGCCTTGGCGGACTGGGTTTTTCAATGAAGTGGAACATGGGCTGGATGCACGACACCCTGGCCTACCTCGGCCACGATCCGGTGCACCGCAGCTACCACCACCACAACATGACGTTCTCGATGCTCTACGCATTCAGCGAGAACTACGTGCTGCCGGTCAGCCATGACGAGGTGGTGCACGGCAAGGGCACGCTGTGGTCCAGGATGCCCGGCGACGACCACCACAGGGCCGCCGGTCTGCGCGCCCTGCTGGCCTACCAGTGGGCGCATCCCGGCAAGCAATTGCTGTTCATGGGCCAGGAGTTCGGCCAGCGCGCCGAGTGGTGCAACGAGCGCGGCGTCGACTGGTTTCAGCTCGACCCCCGGATCGAGCCCGACGGCTACTCCCCCGGCATTCTGCGGCTGGTCAGTGACCTCAACGCCCATTACCGCGCCCTGCCCGCCCTGTGGACCCAGGATGCCGACCCGCGGGGCTACTCCTGGATCGACGCCAACGACTCGGCCAACAACGTGCTGAGCTTCCTGCGCTACGGCACCGACGGTTCGGTGCTGGCCTGCGTATTCAACTTCGCCGGGGTCACCCACGCCGATTACCACCTGGGGTTGCCCCGGGCGGGCCGCTGGCGTGAGGTGCTCAACACCGATGCGGTCGGCTACCGCGGCTGGGGCGAGGGCAACTTAGGCGGCGTCGAGGCCACCGATGAACCGTGGCACGGCCGGCCGGCCTCGGCGGTGCTGGTGTTACCCGCCTTGTCGGCGGTGTGGCTGGCACCCGAGTAGCGCCGAGCGGGCCATAACGCGGGCTCAGTAGAGCGCGTTGGCCAGATTGCGCCGTCCGGCGACGACCTCCCGATCGGCGGGGTCGAACAGCTCGAACAGTTCCACCAGCCGGGTCCGCACCGCGGCCCGCTCGTCACCGGCGGTCCGTCGCACCAGCGCGATCAGCCGGTCGAACGCCGCGGTGACGTCCTGGTTGAGGATCTGCACGTCCGCGGCTGCGAAGGCGGCCTCGATGTTGCCCGGGTCGGCGTCGGCCTGCGCCGGCGCATCGGGTTGCCGCCCGGTCGCGCGCTCCAGGAAGGTGAGCTGGCGCAGCGCCCCCTTGGCCTCGACGTGGTTGGGGTCGGTGTCCAGCAACGCCTGGTAAGAGGCTCGCGCCGCTTGGAAGTCACCGGCATCGAGGTGGTCGCGGGCCTGCGCCAGCACCGGGTCCACCTGCTCGGGCTGCTCAGCGTCGCCGCCGCCGGCGAGCTTGCCCGCGGTGGCCGACACCAGCGAGTCCACCCAGCGGCGCAACTGGTCCGGCGGCTGGGACCCCTGAAAACTGGTGATCGGTTGTCCGGCGGCCAGCGCCACCACGGTCGGCACCGCGTCCACCCCGAACACCTGCGCCACCCGCGGGGCCACGTCGACATTGACGGTTGCCAGCGCCCACTTGGGTGCGCCGTCGGCGTTGTCATCTTGGGCCAGCGCCGCCAGGGTGTCGGCCAGCTGAATGCAGGCTTCGCTGCGCGGTGACCACAGCAGCACCACCACCGGCACTTGATTGGACCGGACCAGCACCTCGTCTTCGAAGTTGGCCTCGGTGATCTCGGTGGCACCAGGGGGAGCCGGGGCCTTCGCGGCGGTGGCGCCGGATTGAGCCGGCTTCTTCAGGCCGGACAAATCCACTGCTCCGGCCAACGCCGGGCCGATCGGGGGTCGAGGACGAGTCACGCCGTCAAGTCTGTCACGTCGTCCCCGCTGCGCCGCCGACGGCCGCTTTCGCCCACAACCACCGCGCTATGACCAAGATCACACCCGGGTGTCGCGGCGCCGAAACAGCCCGCGCCAGCAACCTACGCAACCGTAGGGAAGCCGTTACCCCGCGCGCAGGATCAGCGCGTCGCCCTGGCCGCCGGCACCGCACAGCGCGGCCACCGCATAGCCCGAACCGCGCCGCTTGAGCTCCAGGGCGGCGTGCAAGGTGATCCGCGCCCCGGACATCCCGATCGGGTGCCCCACCGCGATCGCGCCGCCGTGCACATTGACGACGTCGCCGTTCAGCCCCAGCTCCCGGGTCGAAGCCAGCGACACCGCGGCAAAGGCCTCGTTGATCTCCACCACGTCGAGTTGGTCGACCGAGATCCCCTCGCGCTCGACCGCCTTCTTGATGGCGTTGGCCGGCTGGGACTGCAGGGTCGAATCCGGCCCGGCCACCACGCCGTGGGCGCCGATCTCACACAGCCAGTCCAGACCCAACTCTTGCGCCTTCGCCTTGCTCATCACGACCACCGCGGCGGCGCCGTCGGAGATCTGCGACGACGAGCCCGCGGTGATGGTGCCGTCCTTGCGGAACGCCGGCTTGAGCCCGGACAGCGACTCGGCGGTGGTGTTGGCCCGGATGCCCTCGTCCTCGGTGAACTCCAGCGGATCCCCTTTACGCTGCGGGATCTTCACCGGCACCACCTCGTCGGCGAAAACGCCGTCCTTCCAGGCAGCCGCGGCCCTGCGGTGCGACTCGGCCGCAAACTCGTCCTGCTCAGCGCGCGTGAACTTGTCCTCGTCGTTGCGCTGCTCGGTGAGCGCACCCATCGGCTGGTCGGTGAAAACGTCGTGCAGGCCGTCGTAGGCGAGGTGGTCGCGCACCGTCACATCGCCGTACTTGTAGCCCGACCGGCTGTCCAGCAGCAGGTGCGGTGCCTTGCTCATGGACTCCTGGCCGCCGGCCACCACCACATCGAACTCGCCGGCGCGAATGAGCTGGTCAGCCATGGCGATGGCGTTGATTCCCGACAGACACATCTTGTTGATGGTCAGTGTCGGCACATCCCAGCCGATGCCCGCGCCCACCGCCGCCTGCCGAGCCGGCATCTGGCCGGCCCCCGCGGTCAGCACCTGGCCCATGATCACGTACTGCACCAGCGATGCCGGTACCTGCGCCTTCTCCAGCGCCCCCGCAATGGCCACAGCACCCAGGTCGCTGCCGGAGAAATCCTTCAGCGAACCCATCAACCGGCCGATCGGGGTCCGAGCCCCAGCAACGATCACCGATGTCGTCATGACTACCTCCCGGGCGGGTCTGAAAGGCCGATCTTTCCGGTCGGCGCAGCACGATGTTTCCGCCCAGGTTACCGTTACGTTATGACCACCGAATCCGTCGCTGAACCTTGTGAGGTACGCCCCGCCCTGGCCTCGGCCTTGGTGACGGCGGTCGACCACGTCGGTATCGCGGTCCCGGACCTGGAAGTGGCCAAGAAGTGGTACCACGACAAGCTCGGGATGATCGTGCTGCACGAGGAGACCAACGAGGAGCAGGGCATCGTCGAGGCGATGCTTGCGGTGCGCGGCGCCCCCGTCGGCAGCGCACAGATTCAGCTGATGGCCCCGATCGACGAGTCCTCGACGATCGCGAAGTTCCTGGACAAGCGCGGCCCCGGTCTGCAGCAGCTGGCCTACCGGACCAGTGATATCGACGCGCTCTCCGAGCGGCTGCGTGAGCAGGGTGTCCGGCTTCTCTATGAGGCACCGCGGCGTGGCACGTCGAACTCGCGGATCAATTTCATCCACCCCAAGGACGCCGGCGGCGTGCTGGTCGAGCTGGTCGAGCCGGCCGCGAACGCCGAAGCGCACTGAGCGACTAGGACCACTTCCGGGTCGGACTCCGGTTGCTGCGGTTCGCCCAACACGGCGTGTGCCAGTGCCGCCGATCCTCGTCCGCCGAACCGCCGTGCCCGGCCGGCCACACCACCACATGGGCGATTCCGCAACGGATTTCGTGGTCGCAACCCGGGCAACGGTAGACCTTGAGGGCGCGCGAGCCCGCAATCGGCACGACGATGTAGTCGTAGCCGTCGGGGCCGGTCTCCACGCGTTGGTGCAGCGGCAACGGCCCTAACGGCCCTTGCCGACGCGAGGAACTGCGACGACGAGCCATACCGACCAGCCTAATGACCCAGCATCAGGCCAGTTTGGACAGTGCGGCCGCCGCGTCGTAGCCGGTGAAGCCGTCCAGCTCGCCGTCGCGGAGGCGATTCACCCAGTTCGGGTCGGCCAGCAGCGCGCGCCCGATCGCGACAATGTCGAATTCGCCGGCCTCGAACTGCTCCACCACCCGGTCGATGGGAGCCGGCGCAATCACCTGCCCCCGCTTCTCGCTGCGGAACTGCGTTTCCAATCCGACCGATCCCACCGCGATGACCGGCATTCCGGTGACCTTTTTGGTCCACCCGGCTAGGCTCAAATCACTGTCATGTTCCGGGAATCCGGGCCCGTAGTACCTGCGCGTCGACGGATGCAGTGCGTCCACGCCCGCCTCGACCAGCGGCGCCAGCAGTTCCTGAAGCTGCGACGGATCATCGGCGATGGTCGCCGCGTAGTCCACGCCCTTCCATTGCGAGAAACGGAAGAGGATCGGATAGTCCGGGCCGACCGCCGCACGGACGGCCGCGACCACTTCAGCTGGGAACCGGGTGCGCGCTGCCAGTGATCCGCCGTAGCCGTCGGTGCGCAAGTTGGTGCGCTCCCAGAAGAATTCGTCCAACAGGTAGCCGTGGGCGCCGTGGATCTCGACCGCATCGAAGCCGATGTCGCGGGCGGTGGCGGCACTGTCGGCGTACTGCTGGGCGATCTCTGCGAGCTCGTCGGAGTGCAACGCGCGGCCACGCGGCTCACCGTGGCCGTCGACGCCCGACGGGCCGACGGGCTGGACCCCGTCGTCGTCGCGGCGCTCAACCCCCTGATGCCATAGCTGGGCGGCGATCGTGGACCCCTCGGCATGGACGCTGTCGACCACGCGAGTCCACCCGGCGAGCACCTCATCGCCGGCGATCGTCGGCACGCTGGCCGGGAATCCCGCGGCCGGGTCGGGCAGCCGGATGCCCTCGGTGATGATCAGTCCGACGCCGCCCGCCGCCCGACGCCGGTAATACTGCGCCACGTCTTCGCCAGGAATACCGTTCGGCGAGGCCTGACGAGTCATCGGCGCCATGGCGAACCGATTGGGCACGGTCAGCGAGCGCAGTGTCAGGGGCTGGAAAAGGCCCTGGAATCGGGGGGTGACTGCCATGACGGGCTGCAACGCCACGCCGTCTGCTTGTATTCCGGCGGGCAGATCAGAACAGCCGGTATTCGTCGCTGGTCATACCGCGCATCGCGTCATAATCCAGTGTCAGGCAACGAATGCCGCGGTCGGTGGCCAGGGTGCGGGCCTGGGGCTTGATCTGCTGGGCGGCGAATACTCCGCTGACCGGCGCCAGCAGGCTGTCGCGGTTGAGCAGTTCCAGATAACGCGTGAGCTGTTCCACACCGTCGATCTCCCCGCGCCGTTTGATCTCCACGGCGACCGCTCGGCCGTGTTCGTCGCGGCACAAGAGGTCCACCGGGCCGATGGCGGTCATGTACTCCCGCCGCACCAGTGAGTAGCCCTCGCCGAGCAGCTCGACGTGCTCGGCGAGCAGCGCCTGCAGTTGCGCCTCGACGCCGTCTTTCACCAGACCGGGGTCAACACCGAGCTCGTGGCTGGAGTCGTGCTCGATGTCCTCGATGGTGATACGGAGCTGATCGCCGCTCTTGTTCGCCACCACCCACACCGGCAGCTCACCACCGACCTCCTCAGTGAGCCGACACGGTGGACTCATCCAGTTCAGTGGTTTGTAGGCACGGTCGTCGGCATGCACGCTGACCGAGCCGTCGGCCTTCAACAGCAGCAGTCGCCGGGCAGAGGGCAGGTGCGCGGTGAGCCTGCCGACGTAGTCGACGGTGCACTGGGCGATCACTAGTCGCATCCGATCCACCTTAAGGGCAGCGCTGAGCAATTATTCTTACGCCACGATGAAGCCGCCGAAGACAACCGCACAACGCCTGGGCCGAGCGCTGGAGATGCTCACCCGTCAGAGCGGTCGCCTGCCCGAGACACCGGAATACGGCTCCTGGCTGCTGGGCCAGGTGTCCGAAAGCCAGTACCTAAGGCGGATTCGCATCCAGTTCATCCTGACCGTCGTCATGGTGGGCACGAATCTGCTGGGCGTCGCCGTGGACGTGCTGCTGGTGACGGTGGCGTTCCCGGTTCCCAGCGTGTTCCACGACGCCCCGGCGTGGCTCACATTCGGGCTGGTGCCGGCCTACGTGGTGGCCGCGCTGATCGGCGGGACCTACGTGATCACCCGGCACACCATCAAGAAATTGCGTTGGGCCATCAAGGAACAGCGGCCGACGCCCGAGGACGAACGCAACGCCTTCCTGACCCCTTGGCGGGTGGCGCAGGTCGTGCTGGCGCTATGGGGCGTCGCGACGGTGATGTTCACCGTGCTCTACGGATTGGCCGACAGGATCTTCATCCCGATCATCGGGTTCACCATGAGCGTCTGCGGCATCCTGGTGGCCACCGCCTGCTACCTGTTCACCGAGTTCGCCTTGCGGCCGGTGGCCGCCCAGGCGCTCGCCGCCGGCCCACCTCCGCGGCGGATCCTGTCCGGGATCATGGGCCGGACGATGCTGGTCTGGTTTCTCACCTCAGGTGTGCCGATCATGGGTATCGCGCTAGCGGCCTTTTTCGCTGTGGTGCTCAAGAATCTGACGTTGACCCAGTTCGGGGTCGCCGTTCTGACCGCCTCGGTGACGACGCTGATCTTCGGCTTCCTGCTGATGTTGATTCTGTCCTGGCTCACCGCGACCCCGGTCCGGGTGGTGCGCGCCGCTCTGAAGCGCGTCGAGCAGGGCAATCTGCAAGGTGACCTCGTGGTGTTCGACGGAACCGAACTCGGCGAGCTCCAGAGCGGTTTCAACGCGATGGTGCACGGCCTGCGCGAGCGCGAGCGGGTGCGCGATCTGTTCGGCCGCCACGTCGGGCGCGAGGTGGCGGCCGCCGCGGAACGCGATCAAATCCAGCTTGGCGGCGAAGAGCGCCACGTCGCAGTGATTTTCGTCGACATCGTCGGCTCGACACAGATCGTGACAGCCAAGCCCGCGACCGAAGTCGTCAGTCTGTTGAACCGATTCTTTGCCGTTGTCGTCGATGAGGTCGACCGCCACCAGGGCCTGATCAACAAGTTCGAGGGCGACGCCACGCTGGCGATCTTCGGCGCCCCCAACCACCTCGACCAGCCCGAGGATGAGGCCCTGGCCGCGGCCCGGGGCATCCTGTACCGCCTGGCCGAGGAAGTGCCCGAGATCCGCGCCGGTATCGGCGTGGCCGCGGGACAGGTGGTTGCTGGAAACGTCGGCGCCAAGGAGCGGTTCGAGTACACCGTGATCGGCGAGCCGGTCAACGAGGCCGCCCGGTTGTGTGAATTGGCCAAAACCCAACGCGTGCAGCTATTGACCACCGCGAGAACCATGTACGCGGCCAGCGTCAGCGAGCAGGCCCACTGGGTCGTGGGTGAGTCGATCGTGTTGCGCGGCTACGAGCAGCCCACCGTGCTCGCCAGCCCGCTATAGCTCCGGCTACTCCGCCCACGTCTCGGTTGCCGCCAGCGCATCCTCGACCGTGGCGAACACCAGCCCGGCATGGCCCGCCGGATCGGGCGTCACCGATCCGTTGGGATCGACGAGCAGACCCTGCTTGTCCAGTGCCCGCAACTCCTCGGAGAGCCCCGCAAGCAGGCCTCGCGCCGGCTCGCTGATCGTGTGCAGCCGCGAGACGTCGAGGATGGCGGTGTCGAACTCCCCACATTCGCGGGTCGCGGTGCGAGCCACCTGTTCGGCTCCGGCGAACAGAAGATCACCGTGCACCTCGTAGACCCGAATGCCCGGACGTGGGGTGTACACCCCACGGATCGCCGAATGCGCTTCACTGCTCACCGTCAGGAAGTGCAGGCCGAGCTGTTGGGACAGGCTGCGGCACACCAGCATCCCGCGCACGCTGTTGCCCCTGACGTCGATCCGCGGGGAATAGACGCCGATACCGAGCTGTCCGGGCAGCACCGCCACGATGCCGCCGGCCACACCGCTCTTGGCCGGCATCCCGACCGCACTGACCCACGCACCGGCGGCGTCGTACATGCCGCAGGTCACCATCACCGACAGGGTTCGCCGTACCACCGCGGCATCGGTCACCTGCCGCCCGGTCAGGGGGTTGAGGCCGCCGCGGGCCAGCGTCGCGGCCATCCGAGCCAGGTCGGTGCTGGTGACCTTCAGCGAACACTGGCGGATATAGAGATCCAGGGCATCGTCGGGGTCGGCGCCCAGGGCGCCGAAACTCTCCAGCAGATACGCGATCCCACGATTACGACTGCCGCTGGCTCGTTCGGACTGGTACACGCCGTCGTCAAACTCCAGGCTGCGTCCGGCGCAGGCGCTGAAGAAATCCCGGACGAGATCGAACCGGTCTTCAATGGTCTTCCCGGGTATCAGGGAGCAGGCCACGATCGCCCCAGCATTGATCATCGGGTTCTTCGGCACATTGGTGACCTGGTCCACGCTGATCTTGTTGAAGCCCTCACCGGAGGGCTCCACGCCGATCCGCGCGTCGACCTCCGTCTGCCCCAGCTGATCGAGTGCAAGCGCGTAGGTGAACGGCTTGGATATCGACTGCATCGTGAACGGCACCTCGGCATCGCCGCATTCATAGACGTAGCCGTCCGACGACGACAGCGCCAGGCCGTACTTCGTCGGGTCGACCTGGGCGAGCTCGGGGATATAGCTGGCCAGGGCACCATGGTTGGCGCCGGCATGCTCGGCGAGGATCCCGTCCAAGTACTGCTGCACCAGCGCCGCCACGAACCGATGCTAGCCCCCGCCACGGCGCACGGCCCGGCACTGCGCTGTCGTTTTTCCGCTAGTGTCGCCGGCCGCATCGTGCCATCGTTGAAGGCGTGCACGACGACTTCGACCGCTGCTATCGCGCCGTGCAGTCCAAGGACGCCCGCTTCGACGGCTGGTTCATCACCGCGGTGCGCACGACAGGCATCTATTGCCGGCCCAGTTGCCCGGCGCGTACGCCGCTGCCACCGAACGTGGAGTTCTACCCCACCGCCGCCGCAGCGCAGCGAGCCGGCTTCCGCGCCTGCAAGCGTTGCCGCCCAGACGCCGCGCCGGGTTCTCCGGAATGGAACATCCGGGGCGACATCGTGGGCCGGGCTATGCGCATGATCGCCGACGGCACGGTCGATAGG
>NZ_UWOA01000016.1:0-88236 GCF_900604305.1 Mycobacterium sp. P7213 | reverse complement strand
CGGCACCACCACCACCGCCGAACAAACCACCCTGACCACCCGCGCCACCGTCATCGCTGGCGCCGGTGCCATCGGCATCCCAGCCCGCACCACCCGTGCCCCAGATCCAGCCGCCCGCACCACCGTTGGGGTCAGCCGCCGTACCATCTGTGCCATCACCAAACGGCATCAACCAATTGACGTCATTCCAGTCCCACGAGTTGCCGCCGAAGTCACTCCACGTCCAACTGAAATCCGCCGAACCCAGGGTGTTGAAGTCCACATCAGCAAACAACGCATCCCACGTGGCCTGATTGCCGAACCCATCAAAGAAATCCGTCCAACTGGTCGGATCCAACACCACCGACCACGCCGCCTGATCCCCCCAATTCACCCCCAAATCCGCAACCGCATCCCCCAACCCCTGACCGAACAAATCGACCAGCACATCCTCAACATCGGCATGCACCACAGGAGAAACCGCCAACGGCGCCATCCCAAACGCAAGGAACGCGCCGACCGCGCTGCTCGCGCCGACGGCCCGGTTGCTGTGACGGCCTTTGTTCTGACGGTGACGAGCCACGTCAATCCCCCTTAAGCGATCCATAACGAAGCCATAACAATACATGTGCTGTCAGATGTTAACCGCCGTTTGGGATCCGTCAACCCGCGTCCACCAGCTCGGAATACTCTCCAGTAACCCGAGTTGAACAGGCGTTTTCAGCTCCAACAGAGCGATGCGGAGCCGCTTTTTTTACCAAAAGTTCTCAGGAAAATATCGCAGCGCCTCGCCGGTGGATGGCCACGGTGGCGCGATGGAGTTCCACCGCGCCGAGCAACAACCAGACCCCCTAGCAGGCTAGATCCGCTCAAAAAGCTGGTCTGGCTCACCTTGGTGGAGCCGGCTCAGCCGGCCGCGGGGCTTGGGCCAGGAAGGATCAACACACTGGTTTACTCAGGTTCCAATCACCGGATGGCAACGCCCGCTGAGCTGGCCCGATGGCTTCGTGGGTATAGCCGCGATTCCAGCCGAGGGCTGGCGGCAAGCGTCGTGACAGGCGACTTTAGCCAAGTCGACACATAGATTTTCCATACTTAACGCACCGAATGGCCCCGCCATGGTGGGCATGACGTCAGACCCTCAAACGCCGATCAGCACCGGCTGCGCAATGCGCAACCGGTGCTGATCGGACAGCAGAAGCTACGGAGTTACTCCGGCTGGCAGAGGTTGTCCAAGACGTCGATCTGACCGCGCAGCTGGTCGCGCAGCGGCTGCTGGACCTCGTCCTCGGGCGAGTGCCCGGCCAGGTAGTTGATGCTCAGCGCCTCGAGGGTGTCGGCCATGTCGCCGACAGCCTGGGCCACGTCGGCCGGGGTGGCCGGGTTGGACTCCAGGGCCTGGTGCAGGTACGCGCCACCGGCGAACAGCGACAGCCGCGCGTTGGTGCCCACCGCCAGGTCACCGGCGAGGTCGCCCGGGACCGGGTTCTGCAGGTTGGTGTTGAACTGGGTGCCCTGACGCACGACACTCTGCGCGTTGCAGATGTTGCCCTTGGCCTGAGTCCGCTGGTCGTCGTTGAACTTCTGGCTCGTCGACGGGTGGAACCAGCCGAGGATAGCCAGGACGATACCGATCACGGCCAGCGCCAGAGCGGCGATCGTGGGCACCGACAACGCCGACGCTGAAGTGGAAGATTGCGGAAAACCCGCGGTCTTGGGCTTGGCAGAGGATGATTCGCTTGCAGAGGTCTCAGGCATTGCGCGATCGTAACGGGACAGCTCCGTTTAGTCACGCTGAATCGAGATGCGGCGCGTTGACGGTACCCTCATGTGCGATGTTGAGCACCGAGTTGCAGACCACACCCCGCCGCCTCACCGGTTGGGGCCGCACCGCGCCGAGCGTGGCGCAGGTCTTGTCGACCCCGGACGTCGACGTCATCGCCAAGGCGGTGGCCCGATCGGCCGAGTCGGGAGGCCGCGGCGTGATCGCCCGCGGGTTGGGCCGTTCCTATGGGGACAACGCCCAGAACGGCGGCGGCCTGGTGATCGACATGACCGCGCTGAACCGGATCCACTCGATCTCCGCCGACCGCGGCCTCGTCGACGTCGACGGCGGCGTGAGCCTGGACCAGCTGATGAAGGCGGCGCTGCCGTTCGGACTGTGGGTGCCGGTCCTGCCCGGTACCCGCCAGGTCACCATCGGGGGTGCGATCGCGTGCGACATCCACGGCAAGAACCACCACAGCGAGGGCAGCTTCGGCAACCACGTGCGCTCCATGGAGCTGCTGATCGCCGACGGGACCGTGCGGCACCTGACGCCGGATGGCGATGACGCCGCCTTGTTCTGGGCCACCATCGGCGGCAATGGGCTGACCGGGATCATCCTGCGCGCCACTATCGCCATGACCCCGACCGAGACGGCGTACTTCATCAACGACGGCGACAACACCGCCACCCTGGACGAGACCATCGCCTTTCACAGCGACGGCAGCGAAGCCAACTACACCTATTCCAGTGCGTGGTTCGACGCGATCAGCCCGGCGCCGAAGCTGGGCCGGGCCACCATCACCCGCGGGCGGCTGGCCCTGCGCGACGAGCTGCCCCCAAAGCTCGCCCGCAACCCGCTGAAATTCGACGCACCGCAGTTGATGACGGTGCCTGACGTCTTCCCCAACGGGTTGATGAACAAGCTGAGCCTGAGCGCCATCGGCGAGCTGTACTACCGCCGCGGCGGCCACTACCGGGGCAAGGTGCAGAACCTGACGCAGTTCTATCACCCGCTGGACCTGCTCGGTGAGTGGAACCGCGGCTACGGCCCGGCCGGCTTCGCGCAGTACCAGTTCCTGGTGCCCACCGAGGCCGTCGAAGAGTTCAAGAGCATCATCATCGACATCCAGGCCAGTGGGCACTACTCGGCGCTCAACGTGTTCAAGCTGTTCGGACCCGCCAACCAGGCGCCCCTGAGTTTCCCGATGCCCGGCTGGAACGTGTGCCTGGACTTCCCGATGAAGCCCGGCGTCAACGAGCTACTGAACTCCCTCGACCGCCGGGTGCTGGAGTTCGGCGGCCGGCTCTACACGGCCAAGGACTCCCGCACCACCGCGGAGAACTTCCACGCCATGTACCCGCGGATCGACGAGTGGATCGCGATACGCCGCCAGGTGGATCCCGAGGGGATCTTCGCCTCAGATATGGCCCGACGTTTGGAGCTTATGTAGATGGTGTTCGACGCAACCGGAAACCCCCAGTCCATTCTGCTGCTGGGTGGTACCTCCGAGATCGGCCTGGCGATCTGTGCGCGCTACCTGCGCCACGCCTCGGCGAGTGTGGTGCTGGCGTGCCTGCCCGGTGATCCCGGCCGGGACGGCGCCGTGGCTGCGATGGAGGCGGCCGGCGCCAAGTCGGTGCGGATCGTCGACTTCGACGCCCTGGACACCGCGAGCCACCCGGCGATGATCGATGCCGCATTCAGTGCCGGCGATATAGACGTGGCGATCGTGGCATTCGGCATGGACGCCGACGCCGAGGAGCTCTGGCACAACCAGGCCAAGGCGGTTCAGGTCGCGCAGATCAACTACACCGCAGCGGTATCGGTGGGTGTGCTGCTCGCCGGCAAGATGGGCACTCAGGGCTTCGGGCAGATCATCGCGATGAGCTCGGTGGCCGGTGAGCGGGTCCGCCGGACCAATTTCGTCTACGGCTCCACCAAGGCCGGGCTCGACGGCTTCTACCTCGGCCTGGGCGATGCGCTTCGCGAAGACGGGGTCGGGGTGCTGGTGATCCGGCCCGGCCAGGTGCGCACCCGGTTCTCCGCGCATGTCAAGGAAGCACCGTTGACCGTCGACAAGGAAGACGTCGCCGAACTGGCGGTGACCGCAGCCGCCAAGGGCAAGGAGATCGTCTGGGCGCCAGGGGCGTTCCGCTACGTCATGATGGTGCTCCGGCACGTCCCGCGGGCGATCTTCCGCCGGTTGCCCATCTAGCCGATGAGCCGCGCCAGCCTCGTGCGTCACACACGTCACGGCGGGGAAGGCTGCGGTGAGTTGCCCGCCTTTGAGCGACAATCGTTGTCGCTCAAAGGCGGGCAATCGGCATATATCTCTTTCCGAGTGAAAGTTGAGACTGGTGGTGGCCGTGCGTAATGCGCTGAACGCGGTGGCCCAGATGATCCTGGCCGGCATCATCGCCGTCGTCGTCGCGGTGGTCGCACTGGTGGCGATCGCCCGGGTGCAGTGGCCGGCCTACCCGTCGTCGAACCAACTGCACGCCCTGACCACCGTCGGGCAGGTCTGCTGCCTGGCCGGGTTGGCCGCGGCCGCCGTGCTGTGGCGACGCGGCCGGCAGGCGCTGGCCTGGCTGGCGGCGGTGGTGTTCGCCAGCGCGTTCTCGGTGGTGACGCTGGCGATGCCGCTGGGGGCCACCAAGCTCTACCTGTTCGGAATCTCGGTGGACCAGCAGTTCCGCACCGAATACCTGACCCGGCTGACCGACAGTCCCGCGTTGGCCGACATGACCTACCTCGGGCTGCCGCCGTTCTACCCGCCCGGCTGGTTCTGGCTCGGCGGGCGGGCCGCGGCCTGGACCGGGCTGCCGGCCTGGGAGATGTACAAGCCGTGGGCGATCACCTCGATAACGGTGGCCGTCGCGGTCGCGCTGGTGCTGTGGAACAAGATGCTCCGCTTCGAGTACGCGCTGCTGGCCACCGTCGCCGGGGCGGCGGTGACGCTGGCCTACAGCTCCCCGGAGCCCTACGCGGCGATGATCACCGTGCTGCTGCCCCCGGTGCTGATCCTGACCTGGTCGGGCCTGCGGGCGTCCGGCCGAGGCTGGGGCGCAGTCGTCGGCGCCGGTGTCTTCCTGGGCTTTGCCGCCACCTTCTACACCCTGCTGGTGGCCTACACCGCCTTCACGGTGACTCTGATGGCGGCGCTGCTGGCGGCGTCGCGGGCGATCAAACGCGCCGGCGCCAAAGCCGCGCTGAGCCCGCTGGGCCGGCTGGCGGTGATCGGCGTGATCGCCACGGCCATCGCGTCGCTCACCTGGACGCCTTATCTGCGGCAGGCGCTGTACCACCCGGCCGGCGAGTCGCGCAGCGCCTTCCACTACCTGCCCGGCGACGGCGCCGAGCTGAGCTTCCCGATGCTGCAGTTCACGCTGCTGGGAGCACTGTGCCTGCTGGGCACGCTGTGGCTGGTGACGCGGGCCACCAAGTCAACCCGAGCAGGGGCCCTGGCGATCGGCGTCGTCGGCGTCTACCTGTGGTCGCTGCTGTCGATGCTGTCCACACTGGCCCTCACCACCCTGCTGAGCTTCCGGCTCCAGCCGACGCTGACGGTGCTGCTGGCCACGGCCGGCGTGTTCGGCTTCATCGAGGGCGCCCAGGCGCTCGGCCGGGCCGCGCACGGCTGGCACACCATCGTCTACCCGGTCGCGACCGCGGTGGGGCTGGCCGGGGCGATCGCGTTCAGCCAAGACATTCCCGAGGTACTGCGGCCCGACATCACCGTCGCCTACACCGACACCGACGGCCACGGCGATCGCGGCGACCGGCGCCCACCCGGCGCGGCGAAGTACTACGAGGCCGTTGATGCCGCTATCACGGCGGCCACCGGCAAGCCACGCAACGAGACGGTGGTGCTCACCGCCGACTACAGCTTCCTGTCCTACTACCCCTACTGGGGCTTCCAGGGGCTGACGCCGCACTACGCCAACCCGCTGGCGCAGTTCTCCGCGCGCGCCGCCGCGATCGAGGCCTGGTCCAAGCTCGAGACCCCCGAGCAGTTCACCCACGCGCTCGACGACTTGGCGTGGCCGGCGCCAACCGTATTTCTGATGCGTCCCGGCGCCGGGGACAGCTACACGCTGCGACTGGCCAAGGACGTCTACCCCAACCATCCCAATGTGCGCCGCTACACCGTGGAGCTCGATGCGGCCCTGTTCGCCGGGCCGCAGTTCCACGTGCAGAAGATCGGCCCGTTCGTGCTTGCCATCCGCACCTGACCGACGCCGTCGAGCGCACCGATAGCATCTGGTCCGTGACCGATACGCGCGCCGACTTCCGGATCGCTCGGGCCGTCGCCGTCGTCGCCGGCATCCTGGGCACCCTCCTGGCGATCCTCACCCCGTTATTACCGGTCAAGCAGACCACCGCCGAACTCAACTGGCCGCAGAACGGTGCCCTGGCCAGCGTGCAGGCACCGCTGATCGGCTACGTCGCCACCGACCTCGACATCAGCGTGCCGTGCCAGGCCGCGGCCGGCCTCACCCCGGCCAAGTCGGTGCTGCTGTCCACGGTGCCCAAACAGGCCCCCAAGGCCGTCGATCGTGGACTGCTCATCGAACGCGTCAACGACGACCTGGTTCTGGTGGTGCGCAACGTGCCGGTGGTGGTGGCGCCGCTTTCGGCGGTGCTGGGCCCGAACTGCCAGAAGCTGACCTTCACCGCGCACGCCGACCGGGTCACCGCCGAATTCGTCGGCCTCACCTACGGACCCAACGCCGAAAAGCCCGGCTCCCCGCTGACCGGCACCCGCAGCGGCTACGACTTCCGCCCACAGATCGTCGGGGTCTACACCGACCTGTCCGGCCCGGCGCCCGACGGACTGGACTTCACCGCCACCGTCGACACCCGCTTCTCCAGCGCCCCCACCCCCCTCAAGCTGGCCGCGATGATCCTCGGGGTGGCGCTGACACTCATCGCGCTGATCGCCCTGCACATCCTGGACACCGCCGACGGCACCCGGCACCGGCGCTTCCTGCCGGCCCGCTGGTGGTCGGCCTCCCCGCTGGACGCCCTGGTCACCTGCGTGCTGGTCTGGTGGCACTTCGTCGGCGCCAACACTTCCGACGACGGCTACATCCTGACCATGGCGCGGATCTCCGAGCATGCCGGCTACATGGCCAACTTCTACCGCTGGTTCGGCACCCCCGAGGCGCCGTTCGGCTGGTACTACGACCTGCTCGCGGTGTGGGCCCACGTGTCCACCTCCAGCATCTGGATGCGGCTACCCACCCTGGCCATGGCACTGGCGTGCTGGTGGCTGATCAGCCGCGAGGTGATCCCCCGCCTGGGCCACGCCGTCAAACACAGCCGGGCGGCGGCCTGGACCGCGGCCGGCATGTTCCTGGCGTTCTGGCTGCCGCTGAACAACGGCCTGCGTCCGGAGCCGATCATCGCGCTCGGGATCCTGGCGACCTGGTGTTCGGTGGAGCGGGCGGTGGCCACCAGCCGACTGCTGCCGCTGGCGATCGCCTGCATCATCGGCGCGATGACGTTGTTCTCCGGGCCGACCGGGATCGCGTCGATCGGTGCGCTGCTGGTCGCGATCGGGCCGCTGCGCACCATCTTGCACCGGCGCTCCAAGCAGTTCGGCCTGGCGCCGCTGCTGGCGCCCATCGCCGCGGCGGTCAGCATCACCGCGATCGTGATCTTCCGCGACCAGACCCTGGCCGGTGAGATCGAGGCCAGCACGCTGAAGTCCGCGGTCGGGCCCAGCCTGGCCTGGTTCGAGGAGCACGTCCGCTACGAGCGGCTGTTCCTGGCCACCCCCGACGGCTCGGTGGCGCGCCGGTTCCCGGTGCTGGCGCTGGGTGTCGCGCTGGCGGTGGCAGTGGCGATGGCGCTGCGCAAGGGCCGGATTCCCGGCACCGCGGCCGGACCGAGCCGGCGCATCATCGGGATCACCATCATCTCGTTCATCGCGATGATGTTCACGCCCACCAAGTGGACGCATCACTTCGGGGTGTTCGCCGGGCTGGCCGGGTCCCTGGGTGCACTGGCCGCCGTCGCGGTGAGCGCCGCCGCCATGCACTCGCGGCGCAATCGGATGCTGTTCACCGCGGTGGTGCTGTTCATCACCGCGCTGTCGTTCGCCAGCGTCAACGGCTGGTGGTACGTCTCCAACTTCGGGGTGCCGTGGTCGAACGCCTTCCCCAAGTGGCATCTGGCGTTCGCCACCATCGGCGTGGGACTGACGGTGGCGGCGGCGCTGGTGGCGGCCTGGTTCCACTTCGCCAACGGCGCCGAGCGGCGACCGCGCTGGGCCGCACTGTCCGGCTACCCGCTGGCGATCGCCTCCTGGGTGCTGATCGTGTTCGAGGTGGTGTCGCTGACCGCCTCGATGCTCGGCCAATACCCGGCCTGGACGGTGGGCCGCTCCAACCTGGGCGCCCTCACCGGCAAGACGTGCGGGCTGGCCGACGACGTACTGGTCGAACAGGACCCCACCGCCGGGATACTCCCCCCGATCGACTCGCCGGTCGACGACGCCCTGGGCGCGACGTTCTCGGTCGGGTTCACCCCCAACGGAATTCCCGCCGACGTCTCGGCCGACCAGATGATCGGCCCGCCCGGGCTGGGCCGGCTGGCCGACGACGACGCCCAGGTCGCCGGCGGCGAGGCCGGCACCGAGGGTGGCATCACCTCGGGCGAGGGGATCAACGGCTCACGAGCCCGGCTGCCCTACAAGCTGGACCCGGCCCGGGTGCCGGTACTGGGCAGCTGGCGCGCCGGCATTCAGGTGCCCGCGCTGCTGCGTTCGGCCTGGTACCGGTTGCCCACCGACCGGGCCAACGCCGGACCGCTGCTGGTGGTGGCGGCCGCGGGCCGCTTCGACCGCGGCGAGGTCACCGCGCAGTGGGCCACCGATGCCGGGGCCGAGGCCGACAAGCCGGGCGGCACCGTGGACTTCGGTGACATCGGCGCGGTCCCGGCCTGGCGCAACCTGCGCGCGCCGATGTCGGCGATCCCCGCCGAGGCCACCCGCATCCGGTTGGTGGTCCGCGACGACGACCTGGCCCCGCAGCACTGGATCGCGGTGACACCGCCGCGCGTCCCGCAGCTGCGCACCCTGCAGGAAGTGGTGGGCTCGCAGGACCCGGTGCTGCTGGACTGGCTGGTCGGCCTGGCGTTCCCCTGCCAGCGTCCGTTCGGTCACCAGAACGGGGTGACCGAGGTGCCGAAGTGGCGGATCCTGCCGGACCGGTTCGGCGCCGAGGCGAACTCTCCGGTGATGGACAACAACGGCGGCGGCCCGCTGGGCATCACCGAGCTGCTGGTGCGCGCCACCACGGTGCCCAGTTATCTGAACCACGACTGGTTCCGCGACTGGGGCGCCCTGCAGCAGTTGACGCCGTACTACCCCGCGGCCACACCGGCGAATCTGGATCTGGGGACCGCCGTGCGCTCTGGGCTGTGGAGCCCCGCGCCGCTGCGGCACTGATCCGGGTCACCCGCCCCACTCGCCCCGCCCGTCACCGGAGCCGAGGCATGTGAGCGTTGCCCGGCTCTGAGCGACAACTGCCTGCCCTGTCGGACCGGGGTGCCAGGGTTCGCCACATGACGAACCGGAGATCACTGCGCGGCATCGAACTGCGCTACATATTGACCCACCACCTGTTCCATTACGGGACGTGCAGCATCAACGAGCTGGCCGCGGAGCTGGACTCGCGAGGCTTCAGCGTCGCGGGGCGGCCGTCGAAGGCGATCTCGGATGCCCTGCGCTGGGAACGCGAACACGGCCGGGTGTTCCGGCGCGGTCGGGGCCGCTACGGGCCCGCGTCGATGCCGCGGAGTACCGAGTACCGGATTCACCAGCGGGTGATGGCGTTGCGCGCCGAGGCCGCGGGCCAGGACCTCGGCCCGTAACCCGGCGCACCTCGTCCTGCACCCGACATGACGTGGGTTGTCGCTCAAAGCCGGGCAACTCTGCGTATGGTCCGCCGCGGCGTCGACGCGGTCGCCTAACATCGAGGCTCGTGTCCTCCACCTACGATCAGCCTAAGCAGCGCTATCGGATCGCCCGGCTGATCGCGGTGGTGGCCGGCGTCACCGGCGTGCTGCTGTGCGGCATCACGCCGCTGCTCCCGGTCAAACAGACCACCGCCACCATCGCCTGGCCCCAGGGTCTCAACGCCGACGGCCACGTCAGCGACGTCACCGCTCCGCTGGTGTCCGGTGCGCCCGGCAGCCTCAACATCACCATCCCCTGCTCGGCGATGGCCACCCTGGGCGCCAACGGCGGCCTGGTGCTGTCGACCGTGCCGGCGGGCGGCGTCGACGCCACCGCGCACGGCCTGTTCGTGCGGGCCAATAAGACCGCCGTGTTCGCCGCCTATCGCGACCAGGTGGCCGCGGCCGCTCCCCGCGCCAAAATCGCTGACTGCACCGAACTGCACCTGTGGGCCAACGCGGGCGAGGTCGGCGCGGATTTCGTCGGCATCCCCGGCGCGGCCGGCACCCTGCCCCCGGAGAACAAGCCGCAGATCGGCGGCGTCTTCACCGAACTGAAGATCGGCCCGCAGCCGGGCCTGAACGCCCGCATCGACGTCGACACCCGGTTCATCACCAACCCCACCACCCTCAAGGCTGCCGTGATGGCCCTGGGCGTGCTGGCGGTGCTGGCATCGATCCTGGCCCTGTCCGTCCTGGACCGGCGGCAATGCCACCGCACCCCGCGCAGCTGGCGGCACTGGTTCAAGGCCAACCCGATCACCTGGCTGGCCGACATCGGCGTCATCGGCACGCTGGCGCTGTGGCACGTCATCGGCGCCATCTCCAGCGACGACGGCTATAACCTCACGATGGCGCGCAACGTCGCGCACGCCGGCTACGTGGCCAACTACTACCGGTTCTTCGGCACCAGCGAGGCCCCGTTCGACTGGTATCCGGCCCTGCTGGGCCAGTTGAGCACGATCAGCACCGCCGGGGTGTGGATGCGCCTGCCCGCCACGCTGGCCGGGGTGGCCTGCTGGCTGATCATCAGCCGCCGCATCCTGCCCCGGCTGGGCCGGCTCTCCGGCAACCGGGTGGCGGTGTTCACCGCCGCGGCCATGTTCGCGGCGGCCTGGCTGCCGTTCAACAACGGCCTGCGCCCCGAACCGCTGATCGCGCTGGGCACCCTGGGAGTCTGGGTGCTGGTGGAACGCACCATCGCCACCCGACGGCTGGTGCCCACCGCGTGCGCGGTCCTGGTGGCGGTCTTCACCGCCACGCTGGCCCCGCACGGACTGATCGCACTGGCTCCCCTGCTCACCGGCTCCCGGGCCATCGGGGCGGTGATCCGCCAGCGCCGCGGCAGCGACGGCCTGCTGGCTCCACTGGCAGTGCTGGCCGCGGCCGGCTCGGTGATCGCCGTGGTGGTGTGCCGGTCCCAAACACTGGCCGCGGTCGCCGAATCGGCCCGGATCAAGTACGTGGTCGGCCCGACCATCGCCTGGTACCAGGAGTTCCTGCGGTACTACTTCCTGACCGTCGAAGAGAACGTCGACGCCTCGCTGACCCGTCGATTCGCCGTGCTGGTGCTGCTGTTCTGCATGTTCGCCATGCTGGTGGTGCTGTTGCGGCGCGGCCGGATCAACGGGGTGGCCAGCGGCCCGGCCTGGCGGCTTATCGGATCCACCGCGGTGGGCCTGCTGCTGCTGACGTTCACCCCCACCAAGTGGGCGGTGCAGTTCGGCGGCTTCGCCGGGCTGGCCGGGGCGCTGGCGGCGCTCACCGCGTTCACCTTCGCCCGGGTCGGGCTGCACAGCCGACGCAACATGACCCTGTATGTGACCGCGCTGCTGTTCCTGGTGGCCGTGGCGACCTCGGGGGTCAACGGCTGGTTCTACGTCGGCGGCTACGGGGTCCCGTGGTTCGACATTCCGCCGGTGATCGCCAGCCGCCCGGTGACCTCGATGTTCCTGGCCGCCTCGATCGCCACCGGCCTGCTGGCCGGCTGGCAGCACTTCCGGCTGGACTACGCCGGGCACACCGAGGTGACGCCCAACCGGCGCAACCGGATCCTGGCCTCCACTCCGCTGCTGATCGTGGCCAGCCTGATGGTGCTGCTGATGGTCGGCTCGATGGCCAAGGCCGCCGCCGGCCGCTACCCGGCCTACACCACCGCCCGGGCCAACGCCGACGCTCTCATCTCCGGCCTGTCCTCCTGCGCCATGGCCGACGACGTGCTGGCCGAGCCCGACGTCAATGCCGGACTGCTGCAACCGGTTCCGGGACAGACCTACGGCGAGCTCGGCCCGCTGGGTGGTTCGGACCCGTACGGCTTCGACCCCAACGCCGTCGACGACGACCTGACCTCGCTGGCCGTCATCGCCAAGCCCGGCGTGCCCAACGCCGATGCCTCCCCCAACAAGCCCAGCGCCAACCAGAGCGACGCCGCGGGTACGGCCGGCGGCAAGATCCCCGACGACGCCCCCGACGGGGTGAACGGCTCCCGGGTGGCGCTGCCGTTCGGGCTGGACCCAGCCGTCACCCCGGTGCTCGGCTCCTATCACGAGCAGGTCGCAGCGCACGCCACCTCGGTCTGGTACCGGCTGCCGGAGCAGTCGCCGGACCGGGCCCCGATCGTCGTGGTCACCGCCGCCGGCGCCATCTGGTCGCACGGCGAGGACGGCAAGCTCGACTACGGCCAGCCGCTGAAACTTCAGTGGGGTATCACCGCCGAAGACGGCACCGTGCAGGCCCAGGGAGAGGTGGAGCCGATCGACATCGGGCCGCAGAACTCCTGGCGCAACCTGCGTTTCCCGCTGGCGTGGGCGCCGCCGGGCACCGACACCGTTCGGATCGTCGCCAACGACCCGAACCTGTCCACCGAGCAGTGGATCGCCTTCACCCCGCCCCGGGTGCCGGTGGTCAAGACCATCAGCGAGTTGATGGGCTCGCAGACCCCGGTGCTGATGGACATCGCCGTCGCGGCGAACTTCCCGTGCCAACGGCCGTTCTCCGAGCACCTGGGCATCGCCGAGCTGCCGGAGTACCGGATCATGCCCGATCACAAGCAGACCGCGGCGTCGTCGAACCTGTGGCAGTCGGCCGAGGACGGCGGGCCGTTCATGATCACCCAAGCCATGCTCTGGACCACCACCGTCCCGACCTACCTGCGCAATGACTGGTATCGCGACTGGGGTGCGGTGGAGGCCTACCACCGTCTGATCCCCGCGAAGGACGCGCCGGACGCCGTCATCGAGCAGGGCACTGTCACTGTTACCGGCTGGAGCCGGCCCGGACCGATTCGAGCACTGCCATGACGCGCGAGGTGAAACTGACCCGCTGGGTGGCCGTCGTCGCCGGCCTGGTGGGCTTCCTGCTGTCGGTGGCCACCCCGCTGCTGCCGGTGGTGCAGACCACCGCCACGCTGAACTGGCCGCAGCACGGCGAGCTGAGCAGTGTGACCGCACCGCTGATCTCGCAGACCCCGATCTCGATGACGGTGAAGGCGCCGTGCGCGCTGGTGCGCGCACTGCCCGCTGAGGGCGGCACGCTGCTGGCCACCGCGCCGGCCAAGGGCAAGGACGCCGCGCTCAACGGGCTGTTGATCACCGTCACCGAGAAGCGGGTGGACGTCACCGACCGCAACGTGGTGCTGGCCACCGCGCCGCGGGCCAAGGTGGAAGGCCCCGGCTGCACCGATATCGAGGTCACCTCGTCGCACGCCGGAACCTTCGCCACCATCGGCGGGATCACCCAGCGCTACGGCTGGCCCGACCCGAACCTGCGCCCGCAGATCGTCGGGGTGTTCACCGATCTGGCCGGTCCCGCCCCGGCCGGGCTGTCGCTGACCGCCGACATCGACACCCGGTTCTCCACCAAGCCCACGGCGCTCAAGCGGGCCGCGATCTACGCCGCCATCCTGGCCACCGTGATCGCGGTGCTGGCGCTGTGGCGCCTGGACCGGCTCGACGGGCACCGGATGCACCGGTTGATCCCGAGCCGGTGGCGATTCTTCTCGCTGGCCGACGTGGCGGTGGTCTTCGGCTTCCTGCTCTGGTACGTGATCGGCGCGAACTCCTCCGACGACGGCTACATCCTGGGGATGGCCCGGGTGGCCGATCACGCCGGCTATATGAGCAACTACTTCCGGTGGTTCGGCAGCCCCGAAGACCCGTTCGGCTGGTACTACAACCTGCTGGCGCTGATGACGCACGTGTCCGACGCCAGCATCTGGATCCGGCTGCCGGACCTGATCGCCGGGCTGGTGTGCTGGCTGCTGCTGAGCCGCGAGGTGCTGCCCCGGTTCGGTCCCGCGGTGGCGGCCAGCAAGCCCGCGCTGTGGGCCGCCGGCCTGGTGCTGCTGGCGGCATGGATGCCGTTCAACAACGGCCTGCGCCCCGAGGGAATCATTGCCGTCGGCGCGCTGATCACCTGGGTGTTGGTGGAGCGGGCGATCATCTCCAGCCGGCTCACCCCGGCAGCGCTGGCGATCATCTGCGCGGCCTTCACCCTGGGCATCCAGCCCACCGGGCTGATCGCGGTGGCCGCGCTGCTGGCCGGCGGCCGTCCGCTGCTGCGGATCCTGGTGCGTCGTCACCGCATTCACGGCACCTGGCCGCTGGTGGCGCCGCTGCTGGCCGCCGGAGCGGTGATCCTGACCGTGGTGTTCTCCGACCAGACCATCCGAGCGGTGCTGGAAGCCACCAGGGTTCGCACCGCGATCGGCCCCAGCCAGGCCTGGTACACCGAGAACCTGCGCTACTACTACCTGATCCTGCCGACTGTCGACGGCTCGCTGTCGCGGCGGTTCGGTTTCCTGATCTGCGCGCTGTGCCTGTTCACCGCGATGTTCATCATGTTGCGGCGCAAGCGTGTTGCCGGTGTCGCCAGCGGCCCGGTGTGGCGGCTGATGGGCGTCATCCTGGCGACCATGTTCTCGCTGATGTTCGCGCCCACCAAGTGGGTTCACCACTTCGGCCTGTTCGCGGCGGTGGCCGGAGCCATGGCGGCGCTGACCACGGTGCTGGTATCGCGACAAGTGGTGCGCTGGTCGAGAAACCGGATGGCATTCGCGGCGGCGGTGCTGTTCATCCTGGCGTTGTGTTTCGCCACCACCAACGGCTGGTGGTACGTCTCCAGCTATGGGGTGCCGTTCAACGCCGACATGCCGCGTATCGGCGGGATCACCGTCAGCACAATCCTGTTCGCCATGTTCGCGGTCGCGGCCGGTTGGGCGGCCTGGCTGCACTTCGCCCCGCGTGATCGGGGCGAGGGCCGGCTGGCCCGCGCGTTGACCGCCGCGCCCATCCCGGTGGCGGCCGGCTTCATGGTGTGCGTGTTCGTCGCCTCGATGGTGGCCGGGATCATCCGCGAATACCCGACCTACTCCAACGGCCTGGCCAATGTGCGGGCGTTCGTGGGCGGCTGCGGGCTGGCCGACAACGTGCTGGTGGAGCCGGACCCCAACGACGGTTCGCTGACGCCGCTGCCCGGGGAGTACGGCGACCTCGGACCGTTGGGCGGTGTGGACCCGGTGGGCTTCACCGCCAGCGGGGTGCCGGAGAAGGTGGTCGCCGAGTCACTGCGGATGCCGATCACCCAGCCCGGCACCGACTACGACTGGGACGCCCCCAAAAAGCTGAAGACGGCCGGAATCAACGGCTCGACCGTGCCGCTGCCCTATGGTCTGGACCCGGCCCGGATTCCGCTGGCGGGCAGCTACAGCACCGACGGTCAACAGGAGTCCAAGCTGACCTCGGCCTGGTATGCGCTGCCCCCGGCCGACGCCGGTCACCCGCTGGTGGCGGTGACCGCCGCGGGCACCATCGCCGGCAACAGTGTGCTCAAGGGCTACACCACCGGCCAGGACGTGCAGCTGGAGTACGGGGTGCCGGGTCCCGACGGCGCCCCGGTGGCCGCCGGGCGGCTGGTGCCCTACGACCTGTTCGGCGAGTGGCCGCGGATGTGGCGCAACCTGCGCTACCCGCGGGCGCAGATCCCTGCCGACGCCGTGGCGGTACGCATTGTGGCCGTGGACAAGTCGCTGAACCCGCGGGACTGGATCGCGTTCACCCCGCCGCGGCTGCCCGAGGTCAAGACCATCCAGTCCTACATCGGCTCCGACAAGCCGGTGCTGCTGGACTGGGCGGTGGGCCTGGCCTTCCCGTGCCAGCACCCGATGCTGCACGCCAACGGTGTCACCGAGGTGCCGCAGTACCGGATCACCCCGGACTACAACGCCAAGAAGCAGGACACCGACACCTGGCAGGACGGGGTCAACGGCGGGCTGCTGGGTATCTCCGACATGCTGCTACGGGCACACGTGATGGCCACCTACCTCAATTACGACTGGGGCCGCGACTGGGGCTCGCTGCGTCAGTTCGAGGTGATCACGCCGGCCACGCCCGCGGAGTTGGAGCTGGGCAGCGCGACGCGTTCGGGCTGGTGGTCACCGGGCCAGATCCGGATCAAGGCCTAGTTTTTATCCGCGAGCGTGCAGAGTTGTCCGGCATTTCCCCAGGTGAGGGTGGACAACTCTGCACGCTCACAAAGAGTAGGGGTCAGGCCACCCGGTCCAGCTGAAACCTGATCCGTCGCAGCAACTCGTAGGGCCGGTGCCGCACATCGTCGACGATCACAGCCAACACCACCCAGCCCGCCTCCTGCAGTGCAGCCCGTCTGACCCGGTCGTAACGCAACGCACCCACTCCGCTGTGCCACTCCAGACCGTCGTATTCGACCGCGACCCGATACGCTGGCCAGGCGAAATCCACTCGCCAGGTCCGGAAATTGCGGTCGACGATCTCGTACTGAAGCTCCGGCGCGGGTAGGCCGCCGTCGATCATCACCAGCCGCGTCTCGCTCTCCATCGGTGACTCGGCGCGCGGGTCGGCCAGCGGCAGGAGGTCACGCACCTTGACGATCTCGCGCCGGCCGGCCTGGCGCTCCGCGGCCGCCCACAGCTCCCGTTCAGTGCAGGTGCCACTGCGCAGCGCGGCGTCAAGGGTGGCCAGCGCACGCGGTCGCCACAGGCTGCGAGCCGTCTCGATCGCAGTCCAGGCCGGGGCGGTGGCGAGCCTCCCGTCGACCTCCACCAGCGGGGCGCCCTCCCGGCGGTGCACCACCAGGCCGTCGACCGGCCGGAGCTGTCTGCCTTCAGGATTCAGCACATGCAGCTCCTGGGGGCATTCCACGTCGAAGCCGTGGGTGGCGGCTGCGGTGGCCAGACAGGTCGCGACTCGACTTCCGGTCAGCAGGTCCAGGCCGCGCAGCCGCAACCCGGCGTCGGGTTCTCCGGCACCGTAGATTCCGTGCCAAAGTTGTTGCAGCTGTCCGTGTTTGACTGCGTCACGAAGCGCGCGCCGACTCAGATGGTTGAGGGCCTGGCCGCAGGTGACGACGCCGCCCTGGTGTGCCAACAGCTCGCGGAGGTCTGGGTTCATGGGCGCCTATCGTCGGCGCCGGTACCCCATCCCGCCCAGTCACCCTGCCGCGGCGCTGTGGATAATCCCTGCTCCTTCGCCCACCGTGCAGATTTGTCCGCCCCGACCTGGGGAAACACCGGACGGTTGTGCACGCTCGCGGGAGAGGGACGCCAAGTCCCGCAGCTCGCGCTCGAGTTCACCCTGCACACCGGGGATGCCGGTGCCGCGCAGGGAGCACCCGAGGGTCTCCGGCAGGAACCGCAGGGCGACCAACCCGAGCACCGCGGCGGCCACCAGATATGCCGCCGGAAAGAGCTGCCATCCGGTGTGCTCGATGACCGAGTCGGCCAGCACCGGTGCGGTGCCGCCGAAGACCGCGACCGCCGCGTTGTCGGCGATCGCGAAGCCCGCATAGCGGACCTGGGTGGGGAACATCGCCGGGAACGTCGCCGCCACGGTTGCCAGCGGCGCCGCGAACAGCACACTGAGCACGGTGAATCCGGCCAGCGCGCAGGCGAATCCCTGGCCCATCAGCCAGTACATCGGCAGCGCCAACACGATGAACCCGACCAGCGAGCCGCGCCACAGCGGTTTTCGACCGATCCGGTCCGACCAGGCTCCCGCGAACGGGATGCAGGCCATCATGGCCAGTTCCCCGACCAGCACCACCGCGGTCCTGCTGCGCTCGTCGAGGCCGGCGGTGGCGTGCAGATAGGTCGGCTGGTAGGTCACCAGGGTGTAGTCGATGATGTTCAGCGCGACCAGCAGGGCGAACGTCACCAGGATCGGTCGGGTGTAGTTGGTCAGCAGGTCGACCAGTCGGTCCCAAGCCGATCCCTTGATCGCATCGCAGGCGACGCATTCGGCGAACACCGGCGTCTCGGGCATCCGACTGCGCAGCACCAACCCCAGCACGCCCAATGGCAGGGCCAGCAGGAACGGAACACGCCAACCCCAGGCGGCCATCTGGTCGTGGCTGAGCATCGCCTCCAGCGCCAACACGACGGCACTGCCCAGGACAAAGCCGCCGACAGCGCCGAACTCCAGGAAACTGCCGTAGGTTCCGCGTTTGTGATCGGGCGCGCTCTCGGCCATGAACGTCGCCGCACCGCCGTATTCGCCACCGGTGGAGAATCCCTGCACCACCCGCAGGGCGATCAACAGCCCTGGCGCCCACCACCCCGCCGTGGCGTAGGTGGGCAACACGCCGATCAATGTCGTCGCCACCGCGATCAGCAGGATGGTCGCGACCAGGACCGACTTGCGCCCGAACCGGTCTCCGATCGGGCCCCAGATCATGCCGCCCAGCGGCCGAAGCACGAAGGAGACCGCGAAGCCGAGCATGGTCCCGAGGTTGCCCAGCGTGTCCGGAAAGAACGCCTCGGTCAGATAGGTTGCCACCACGGCATATACGCCGTAGTCATACCATTCGGTCGCGTTGCCGATAGCTGATGCTGCAATCGCCTTGCGCAGCAGCCGTTTACGTTCATCTGACACGCTTCGCGGGTGCCGCGCCTGCGACGCCGACGGCCTCGCCGGCAGCAGCAGACTCATCGAGCCTCGCCGCTAGGGCATACGCTTACAGCGCGCACGGCGTCCCCCTCGTCACGCCCCCGACGATTCACACGGCGATCCGGTCAGCCGGAATCACCTTCCAGCCCCGCAGAATTGGAACATCGGCGGCTAGCCCATCGTGGGATCGCCTGGGGTAAACGATAAATGGTTTGCGACAGATGTGACTGGTGTTGCTGAAGCGTTACGCAACACTTATCCGTCCGAGACTAGGAGGCGGCTTCCCAGTAAGCAGGATCGAAGTATTGACCAACCAACGACTCCCACATCATGTTGGTCAGGCCGTTGAGCATCTCGTCCACCGTCGGGTCCTCGCCTGTTGCAGCGCCCACGCCGACCATCGCTGCGAGCAATCCGTCCAGTGCGGGGTTGTCGAGCATATCCACCTGCACGTAGGTCTGGGGGTCGAAGATATCGGTGACGAAGGCGCCCACGCCGGTCATCGCCGCCGCAAACAGCGCGTTGCTCACCTCGTTCCAGTCGAGGTCGGGCATGACGTCCGTCGCCATCGTCGGGACATCCGCGGGGCCGTCGTTCCATCCATGATCGATGCTGCCGTAACCGAGGTTCACCAGGATCCGCATGACCGGCTCCAGCAGGTCATAGATCGGCTTTCCGGTAATCGGGACGAACAGCAGCGGGTACAGCAGCGGAAGGTACTCGCTGGGGATCACATACGAGTTGATCATGCTGTCCGGGCTGGACTCCAGCAGGACGGCGTCCGCGATCTGTTCGGGCGTCAAGCCCAGGTACGCAATGTGCTGGATGGCCATACCCATGACCGCGTTCAGGCTCGACAGCGGGTTCATGAAATACCTTGGGAAGTCCGCGTAGCCGTCGTACTCCAAGGTGTAGATGTCGGTGCGGTACAGATCGTTCGGGGTCGCGTTACCGAGCGTCACGCCCTCTTTCGCCATGCTCTCGGCGATGCCCGGATAATCCGCGAAGCCGACGAGCAAGCCACCGTTCGGATTCGCCGAATCACCGATCAGCACGAAGCGCACCGCCGAACTCGGCACGCCGGCCTCGTCGAGCTGCTGCATCGTCAGACTCGTGAGGGCGGCGCTCTGCGAGTAACCGAAGACCGTCACCGGGCTGTCCTCGCCCGCCTTGCCTTCGTCGATCAGGGTCAACACTCTGTCGGTCAGTATTTTCGCGCCCTTGGTCATGGACTCGTCCAGCAGGTAGGCCTCCTGCGGAGTGGTCAGCACCTCAAGTCGGCCATCGAACCCGTTCGGCTGCAGAAAGAGCGAGGAGACCGTCTCGGCGAACTGCTGGCTCGGCGTCGGCATCATGCTGGGGCCCATGATCAGCGCAACGCCTGAGTTGGCGAGGGAGCCGGCGTCGGCGGCCGACAGCAGGACCCCGGCGTGGTCGGGAGCCGACGTCGACGGCGCGAACTGGGGGGCGCCGACGATACCGCCGAGCAGCACGGCGGCGGCTAATGCAGCTCGCAGGCCGGGCTCGCGGTGACTGATCCGTGCCGCGACTGCATCAAACATCCAGGGTTCCTCGCCACATTCTCGAGGCCGCCACATCAGTGGGGCGTTGTTGAACGTGGATGATTTCAATCACACTCTGTTATGTCAAATTTAGGTTTACTAATCGGGAAACGCGCCCTTACCAGGAAAAGTTGGCACGCATCCTGAGAGCGCAGGCCACCTATTGTTCCCACAACCTGAGTCGCAACTGAGTGGGTTAAGGGTAGGGACCCGCGCGCCTACGACAGAGTGCGGAGGGTGTGGCCTAGATCGGCAGCAGGCCATGCTTGCGCTGCACCTTGGGGAAGTTCTGCTTGTCCCGCAGCAGACGCAGCGATTTGCGCAGCAGCAGCCGAGTCTCGTGCGGCTGGATCACCGCGTCGATGTAGCCGCGCTCGGCCGCGGTCCACGGAATCGCCATGTTCTCGTTGTAGCCCGCGATGAAGTCCGCCTTGATCTTCTGCACCTCGGGCGCGGTCGGATCCGGGAAGCGCTTCACCAGCAGCTGGGCCGCGCCGTCGGCCCCGATCACCGCGATGCGGGCCGTGGGCCAGGCAAAATTCAGATCCGCGGACAGCTGCTTGGAGCCCATCACCGCGTAGCCACCGCCGTAGGCCTTGCGGATGATCACCGTCACCTTCGGCACGTCGGCCTCGACGATCGCGTTGAAAAACCGGCCGCCCCGCTTGATGATCCCGTTCTTCTCCTCCGAGACCCCGGGCATGGCGCCGGGGGTGTCGACGACGAAAACCAGTGGGAGGTTGTAAGAGTCGCAGAAGCGGATGAAACTGGCCGCCTTGTCGGAGGCCTCGGTGTCGACCGCCCCGGACATGAACATCGGCTGGTTGGCGATCACCCCGACCGGGTGCCCGTCGACCCGGGCGAACGCGGTGATCATCGCCTGTCCACGCTGTTCGGCGATCTCGAAGACGTCACCGTCGTCGAAGATCCGCAGCAGGATCTCGTGCATGTCGTAGGCGACGTTGTCCGCGTCCGGAACGATCGAATCCAGCTCCAGGTCGTGCGGGGTGATCTCCGGCTCCAGACCGGGGTTGACGATCGGCGCGTCGTCGAAATGGTTGGCCGGCAGGAACGACAGGTAGTCACGCACGTAGGCGAACGCCGCCGCCTCGTCGTCGACCACCTTGTGGATGTTGCCGCGCTGCGCCTGCACGTCGGCGCCGCCGAGCTCGTCGAAGCTGACGTCCTCGCCGGTGACGTCCTTGATCACATCCGGTCCGGTGATGAACATGTAGCCCTGGTCGCGCACAGCCACCAACAGGTCGGTCTGGATCGGCGAATACACCGCTCCCCCAGCGCATTTGCCCAGGATGATGGAGATCTCCGGCACCAGACCGCGCAGCATCTCGTGGCGCCGGCCCAGCTCGGCGTACCAGGCCAGCGACGTCACCGCGTCCTGGATTCGCGCGCCCGCGGAGTCGTTGATGCCGATGATCGGGCAGCCGACCATGGCCACCCATTCCATCAGCTTGGCCACCTTGCGGCCGAACATCTCGCCGACCGAGCCCTGGAACACGGTCTGGTCGTGACTGAACACACCGACCGGCCGGCCGTTGATCCGGCCGTGGCCGGTGACCACGCCGTCGCCGTAGAGCGCGTTGGGGTCGCCGGGGGTCTTGCACAGCGCACCGATCTCCAAGAAGCTGCCCGGGTCCAGCAGCGCATGGATGCGCTCGCGGGCGCTCGGGATGCCCTTCTTGGCACGCTTGGCGACGGCCGCCTCACCGGCGGGTTCCTTGGCCAGCTCCAGTTTTTCGCGCAGTTCGGCCAGCAGTTCGGCGGTGGTCTTGTTACTCACTGCTCTCCCTGGATCCGGTTGATCGCCGCACTCATGTGGGCGCCCACCTTGGCAATGTACGGCTCGTCGATCACCTGAACATGCTCGCCCCCGATCGGAACGATTTCCAGGTCCTTGACGTATTCGCCCCAGCCGCCGTCGGGCTTGCGGGTCGCGTAGGCGGGCTCGAACACGATGGCGTCATCGTGGTAGCGGTCCGCCATGTACAGCGCGACATAGCCGTCGTAGGGCTGGTATTCGGCGGTGTCCAGTGCCCGGTTGTCCAAGTAGGACGTGCGCTGGTGCTCGATGATCCCGCCGGGGATCTGCACCCCACTCTGGGCCACCACATCCATCACGAAACGGACCTGACCCTCGTCGTCGAGCTTCTCCAGCTCCTCGTAAGGGATCTCGGGAACCTCGACGTTGAAGGTGCGCTCGGCGAACCGCGCGTAGCGGTCCCAGCGGGCGCGCATGCCTTCCTTGCTCTGGTCGATCGGCTCGCCGGGCATCACCGCGTCGATCAGCCCGACGTAGCGCACGTCGGCACCGGACTGCTTCAGCCCGATCGCACACGCGTAGGCCATCGCCCCGCCCAGCGACCAGCCGGCCAGCAGGAACGGCCCATCGTGCAGCTCCAGCAGCTTGGGCACGTACTCGGCGGCACGCTCCTCGATGGAGCCCTCCACCCGCTCGATGCCATAGACCGGGGTGTCGGCGGGCAGGCGCTTCATCAGCGGCTCGTAGACCACCGTCGACCCACCGGCCGGGTGGAACACGAACAGCGGAACCTTGTTCGAGCCTTCGGGCTTGGCGCGCAGCGTGCGGACGAAACCGTCCACCACGCCGTCTTCCAGCTGATCGCGGACGATCGTCGCCAGGGCCTCAATGGTGGTCGCCGACTTCACATCGTCGGTCGAGATGACGCCCTCGGCGCGCTCGGACAGCCGCTCGGCCATCTTGGTCGCGGTGTCGTCATCGAGCGTCGGCAGTTCGTTGAAGATGCCGCCCGGCGACTTCCCGGTGACGATCGCCCAGGTGGCGAACGTGACCCGCTCGGCGGCGTCACGCGGTGGCACGTCGGCGCCCAACGCCTCGGTCACCGCCTCCTGGGTGAGCACCTTGGCAGCCGCTGCGGCGGCGGTCTTGGTGCTGACTCCACTCGAATTCGCGCCCGGGCCTTCGGGATTGGTGGGCGGGGGCGGAATCGGTGCGCCAGCCGGTCCGGCCGGATTGGTCGGCGGCGGGGGGATCGGGAGGTCCGAAGCGGGCGGCTCCGCCGGTGCCGCTTGCGTTTCCGGTTCGGCCTGCGGGTCCGGAGCCTCAGCGGTGACCGTCGTCGTGTTGGCGCCCGAGATCAACGCGGCCTGCTCGGCGGCGATCTCCTCGGGCGTCTGGGTCTTCTGGTGTTCGTGCAGCGCCTCGACCTCGTCGCGGTGCTCGACCGCGTAGCGGATCATCTCCTCGACGTTGTAGAGGTTCGCGTCGCGGACCGCGGTGAGCTGGATCGGCGGCAGGTCGAAGTCGTATTCGACCCGGTTCTTGATCCGCACCGCCATCAGCGAATCCAGACCCAGCTCGATCAGCGGCACCTCCCACGGCAGGTCCTCGGGTTCGTAGCCCATGGCACCGCCGACGATCGTGCCCAACCGGTCTGCGATGGTCTCGCCGGATTCCGGCGACCACTTGGCGAAGTTCGCCGCCAGGCCCGCCCCTGCGGTGAGGTTGTCGTGCAGGATTGCGGCGTCGTCGACGGCTTCCTCAACGGCCGCAACGGAAGTGGTCGCGGACTCGGCCACCGCGGTGCCCGCACCGACGGCGACCGGCAACACCCCGGCGGCCCCGCCACGCGACACCAGTGCGTCGTAGACCAGCGTGAACGATTCGCCGATGCGCGCGTGCACCTGCACGGCCGCGCCGCCCGGGTGCCGAGTCAGCGTCGTCACCAGGCGAGAACCCTCACCGGGCACCGCCCGCTGTTCGGAGGCCACCAGAGTCGAGTCCGGAATAACCGTTGCGGCAGCGGCTTTGACCAGGGCGGCCAAGTCGGTCTCGCCGCGACCGGCGTACTCGAAGACGTGCCGACCGTCCGGGGTCGCGACGTGCGAGCCGGGCATGACACCGGTGGCGTCGCCGGAGAAGCGGGCGTCAAGCCAGTGCGGCTTGCGCCTGAAGTGCGTCGGCGGGATGTTGGCGAACTCCGCCGGGCTGACCGGACCTTGCACCTCGCGCGGGAAAAGGGTGCGGAAGTCGAGGTCGTGGCCGAAGACGTAGAGCTGGGCCATCGCCATGGTCATGGCGTCCACGTCGTCGGTCTTGCGTGCCAACGTCGCGATCAATTGGGCATCGTGCAGCCCCGCGCTGGCCGTCGTCAGACCCACCTGCATGAGCGCGACCGGGTTCGGAGCCAGCTCCAGGAAGGTGGTGTAGCCGTTGTCGACGGCATTGCGGACCCCGTGGGTGAAGTAGACGCTGTGGCGCATCCCCTTCTTCCAGTAGTCCACATCGTGGATCGGCTCGCCGCCGGGCTTGACGTAGCTGCCCTCGTGGACGGTGGAGAAGATGCCGATCTTCGGGGTGTGCGGCTCGATGCCCTGCAACTCCGCGGAGAACTCGCCCAGCAGCGGGTCCATCTGCGAGGTGTGGCCGGCGCCCTTGGTCTGCAGCTTGCGGGCGAAGCGGCCCTCGGACTCGGCGCGCGCGACGATCTCGTCGATCTGCTCGGGCGGGCCGCCGATCACGGTCTGGGTGGGGGCGGCGTAGACGCACACCTCCAGGCCGGGGAAGTCGGCGAACACCGTGTTGAGTTCCTCGGCGGAGTATTCGACCAGCGCCATGAACCGGATGTACTCGCCGAACAGCATCGCCTCGCCCTCACCCATCAGGTGGGCGCGCGAGCAGATCACCCGGGTGGCGTCGGCCAGCGACAGACCACCGGAGAAGTACGCCGATGCCGGCTCGCCCAGTGACTGGCCGATGACGGCGGTCGGGCGGGCGCCGTGGTGCTTGAGCACCTCGCCGAGCGCGATCTGGATGGCGAAGATGGCGATGTTGGACGTCTCGATGCCGTAGTCGTGCGAGTCGTCGAGGATCAGCTCCAGCACCGAGTAGCCGCGCTCGTCCTGGACGTGGGCGTCGACCTTCTCGATCCACTCGGCGAAGATCGGGTCGCGCAGGTAGAGGTTCTTGCCCATCTTGCGGTGCTGCGCGCCGAAGCCGGCCATCACCCAGACCGGCCCGTTGGTGACCGGGCCGTCGGCGGAGTAGACGTTCGGCTTCTGCTTGCCCTCGGCCACCGCCCGCAGGCCGGCGATGGCCTCGTCGTGGTCGTGGGCCAGCACCACGGCGCGCGAACGGCCGTGGTTGCGCCGCGACAGCGACCGGCCGATCGACGTCAGCGGGGTGGCGCGGCCCTCTTCGCTGTCGATCCAGTCGGCCAGCTCGGCCGCGGCAGCCTTCTTGCGGGAGGTCAGAAACGCCGAGATCGCCAGGGGGATCAGCGGTTGCACGGGCTCTTGCGCCGCCAGCTCGGCCAGCGCCTCGTCGCGCAGCCGTAACGCCTCATCGGTCAGGCCGGGCAACTCATACTCCGGCTCGTCGCCGTAGCCGTGCGCGCTGTCGGGCTGAATGAACTCGCCGTACTCGTCGAAGCGCGGGGCTTCGTACTCGATCTCGGGTTCCGAAGCCTCCTGGGCGACGGGCGCTTCGGTCTCGTCCTTTTCCGGGGCTTCCTTTTCCACCACGTCGCGGGGCAGCACCTCACGCACCACCAGGTGCGCGTTGGCGCCACCGAAGCCGAATCCGGACACCCCGGCCACCGCATAGCCGCCGTAGCGCGGCCAGTCGGTGGCGGTGTCGGCGACCTTCAGGTGCGTGCCGGCGAAGTCGATGTAGGGGTTGGGCCCGGCATAGTTGATCGACGGGGGGATCTTGTCGTGCTGCATGGCGAGCACGATCTTGGCCAGGCTGGCCGCGCCGGCGGCCGACTCCAGGTGTCCCACATTGGATTTCACCGCGCCCAGCAGCGCGGGCTTGTCCGCGGCGCGGCCACGGCCGACCACCCGGCCCAGCGCCTCGGCTTCGATCGGGTCACCCAAGATGGTGCCGGTGCCGTGCGCCTCGATGTAGTCCACGGTGCGCGGGTCGATGCCGGCGTTCTTGTAGGCCTTGCGCAGCACGGCGGCCTGCGCGTCCGGGTTGGGCGCCAGCAGGCCGTTGGACCGGCCGTCGTGGTTGACCGCGGAGCCGGCGATCACCGCGAGGATCTGGTCACCGTCGCGACGCGCGTCGTCCACCCGCTTGAGCACCAGCACGCCGCCGCCCTCGGCACGGGAGTAGCCGTCGGCGTCGGCCGAGAACGACTTGATCCGGCCATCGGGCGACAGCACCCCGCCGACCTCGTCGAAACCGACCGTCACCAACGGGGTGACCAACGCGTTCACGCCGCCGACCAGCGCCACGTCGGCTTCGCCGTTGCGCAGCGCCTGCACACCGGCGTGCGCGGCGACCAACGACGACGAGCAGGCGGTGTCGACGGTGACCGACGGGCCACGGAAGTCATAGAAGTAGCTCACCCGGTTGGCGATGATCGAGCTCGAGTTACCGGTGATGGCATACGGGTGGGTGATGCTCGGATCCGACAACGCCAGGTTCTGGTAGTCGCCGTTGGTCGAACCCATGTAGACCGCGACCGCTTCGCCGCGCAGGCTCGAGGCCGGGATGCGGGCGTGCTCCAGCGCCTCCCAGGTCAGCTCGAGCGCCATCCGCTGCTGCGGGTCGACGTTGTCGGCTTCCATCTTCGACAGCGCGAAGAACTCGGCGTCGAAGCCCTTGATGTCCGACAGGTAGCCACCGCGGGTGCGCGCCTTCTTGACGCGTTCGGCAACCCGGGGCTCCTCCATGAACTCCGACCAGCGCCCTTCGGGCAGGTCGGTGATGGCGTCGAATCCCGCCAGCAGCTTCTCCCAGGTCTCCTCGGGAGAGTTCATGTCGCCCGGGAAGCGGGTGGCCAGGCCGACGACCGCGATGTCGGCGACGTCGGCGTCCCGCGACCAGTCCTCGGAATCGTCGGCCCCGCTTTCCAGCACCGGCTCGCCCTCGACGATCACCGTGGCCAGCGCCTCGATCGTCGGGTGCCGGAACGCCACCGTCGCCGACAGCGTCACGCCGGTGAAGTCCTCGATGTCGGACGCCATCGCCACCGCGTCACGCGAGGACAGGCCCAGTTCGATCAGCGGGGCGGTCTCGTTGATCTTGTCCGGCGACTGGCTGGTGGCCTTGGCCACCCAGTCGCGTAGCCAGGTCCGCATCTCGGCGACGGTCAGGTCGGTGCGGCTGGTGCCGCGCAGGGTTGCGTCGTCGCCGTCGCCGGTCATCTGCGGAGCCTCGCTCATCTGGGGTTAGACCTCGTCGGGGTAGGCGTTCGGGCCGGTGGTGCCGCCGCGCAGGCTGCCGTCCAGGTAGGCGGCCCGGCAGGCGCGGCGACCGATCTTGCCGCTGGAGGTACGCGGGACGGTGCCCGCCGACACCAGCAGCACGTCACGCACGGTCACGCCGTGGCGCACCGCGATCGCCGCCCGGATGTCGTCGGCGATCGGTTGATATTCCAGCTTGTGGGCGCCCGGAGCGCGCTCGGCGACGATCACCAGCTGCTCGGAGCTGTCCTCGGGGTCGAACTTCAGCCCGGAGTGCGGGTTGTCGAAGGCCGACTGGGGCAGCTGGTTGGCCGGCACCGAGAACGCCGCGACGTAGCCGGCGCGCAGCGCCCGGCTGGCCTCCTGCGCGGAGTACTCCAAGTCCTGCGGGTAGTGGTTGCGGCCGTCCACGATCACCAGGTCCTTGACGCGACCGGTGATGTAGAGGTCGTCCTTGTAGTAGGCGCCGTAGTCACCGGTGCGCACCCAGAAGCCGTTCTCGTCGGAGCCCTCGGCCCGCGACGGAGTGGTGCGCGACTTGAGCACGTTGTGGAAGGTGTCGGCCGTCTCCTGCTCACGGTTCCAGTAGCCGACGCCCATGTTGTTGCCCTGCAGCCAGATCTCGCCGATCTGGCCGTCGGGCAGCTCGGCGCCGGTCTCGTAGTCGACGATCACCGCCCACTGGTCCACGGACACCCGGCCGGCCGAGGCCTGGCTGACCGCGTTGGGGGCGTCGGCGGAAACCTCGACGAACCGGTTGCCGTTGTTGAGCTCCTCGCGGTCGACGTAGACCACGCGCGGTCCCTCGTCGGGCGGGGTGGTGGAGACGAACAGGGTGGCTTCGGCCAGACCGTAGGACGGCTTGATCGCCTCTTCACGGAAACCGTACGGGCCGAAGGCCTCATTGAACTTGCGCACCGAGGCCGCCGACACCGGCTCGCTGCCGTTGAGGATGGCCCGGACGTTGCTCAGGTCCAGCGGCGGGTCGCCCTCCTTGGGCAGGCCGCGCGCGGCGGCGTGCTCGAAGGCGAAGTTCGGGGCCACCGAGAAGCACTCACCGGTCTCGCCTTCCTTGCGAGCCATCTCCTTGATCCACCGGTAGGGCCGGCGCACGAACGCCGCCGGAGTCATGAAGGTGAACTGCTGGCCCATCACGCACGAAAGCAGGATGGTGACCAGGCCCATGTCGTGGAAGAACGGCAGCCAGGTGACGCCCCGGTCGCCCTCGCGGCCCTTGAGCGCGTCCAGCAGCTGGACGACGTTGGTGGGCAGGTTCAGGTGGCTGATCTTCACCCCGGTCGGGGTGCGGGTGGAGCCGGAGGTGTACTGCAGGTAGGCGACCGCGGACCGGTCTGCCTCGGGCATGACCCAGGTCGACCCCACCTCGTCGGGCACCGCGTCGACCGCGATCACACGCGGCCGGGCGTTGGCCGGGCGGCTGCGGAAGAACTTCCGCACGCCCTCGGCGGAGTCGGTGGTGGTCAGCACCGCCGACGGGGTGCAGTCGTCGAGCACCGCGTGCAGCCGGCCCACGTGGCCCGGCTCGCCCGGGTCGAACAGCGGCACGGCGATGCGGCCGGAGTACATGATCCCGAAGAACGACACCAGGTAGTCCAGGTTCTGCGGGCACAGGATCGCCACCCGGTCGCCGGGCTCGGTCACCTGCTGCAGCCGGGCACCCAGTGCGCGGTTGCGGGCGCCGAAGTCGGCCCAGGAGATCTCACGAGCTACGCCATCGCGCTCGGTGGAGTAGTCCAGGAAGCGGTAGGCCACCTTGTCGCCGCGCAGCGCAGCCCAGCGCTCGACGGTGCGCACCAAGTTGGCGTTGTCCGGGAACCGGATCTTGCCGTCCTTGACGAACGGGTTGTGGTAATTGGCCTGTGTTGCCGGGGCCATGCAAAATCTCCTGTCGCGAACATGCGTGCTCATCAGCTGCCGGGCGCGTGTGGCCACGCCGCTGCGTTACATCGCGCGGGCCCGGGACCTGACAGATGGTAGTGGTTGCCTGAACCCCGACGACGCGCTGCTGCCCCGCGGCCACGGACCGCCGCTCTTAAATTGCTCTTAATGTTAGAGGTCGGTGCGGTCCATGCCAAATCAAACGGTACCGCGTGTGTCGCCGGTCTCCAGGTCACAAGGCGGTCCCAGCTTCGCCTCTCCTTCGTCGAGCCTCCCTGAACCGCCGGGGGTCACAAGGCGGTCCCAGCTTCGCCTCTCCTTCGTCGAGCCTCCCTGAACCGCCGGGGGTCACAAGGCGGTCCCAGCTTCGCCTCTCCTTCGTCGAGCCTCCCTGAACCGCCGGGGGTCACAAGGCGGTCCCAGCTTCGCCTCTCCTTCGTCGAGCCTCCCTGAACCGCCGGGTCTCAGCCGTGCGGCGGGCGTGGCGCGTTGTCGACCAGGTCACGTGCCCAGTTCAGCGTCCACTGAGTGGCGGACAGCCCGTCGTGGTCCCAGAACTCGGTGGTGCCGTACAGCGCGTGCACCGGCTGACCCGCCCCGCCCGCCAGTGTCTCCAGGGTGGCGGGCAGTTTGCCGATACTGAACGCCTCTTGCGGCGCGGCGCAGATCAAATCACCGCGCGCGCAGATCTCGTTGGTGCGCTGGGCGAGATCGCCGAATCCGCCGTCGCGCGCACCGGTCATGGTCAGTCCCATTCCGGACAGGATCGGCAGTTCGTGCAGGGTGACCTCGGCACCTTGTCCCGGCGGGGTGGGCGGTACGTCGATACCGCTGCCCGGCCCGACCTGGCGCCGGCCGTCGGCGATCAGCGTCACGCCCAGCACCAGGTCCTCGTCGACCGGGCCGCGGCCATTACCGATGTCGCTGGCGACATCTCCGGCGATCACCGCACCCTGCGAAAAACCGATCAGCACGTAACTGGTCAGCGGGCAGCGGTCGTTCATCTCGGTCAGCGCCTTGACGGTGGCGCGGGTGCCTTCGGCCCGGCTGTCGTTGTAGCTCATCTGCTTATCGGCCGACAACGGATTGTGGAACTGCGCGGTGTAGGGAACCGTGTAGGTCTGCACCCGAGACGAATCGAACTGCCCGGCGATCGGGCGGGTGACGGTGAGCAGCAGCGCTATGGGGAACTGCGTGGGGTTCAGCGGGTCATCGCTGGGCGAGGTCTCCCAGGTGCCGGGTACCGACACCAGCTGCACATCCGGGCAGCTGGCGTCCTGGTAGGCCGGGCGTGGCTTCTTGGTCCGCGTCGGCACCGAACTGGTCGACGGGACGCCCGCTCCGGGCTGCTCCGCGAGCGGGGGTGAGGCCGGGCGCCGAATCCAGATCACCACTGCGACGATCACCAGCGCCACCACGAGCGCCATGGCGCCGGCGGCGATCCAGGCGAGGACGCGGCGGCGGCCAGCCGGGGACTTGCGAGGAGATTTCGCGGATTTGCGCGGGGTTCTCGATGTCTTCTTCTTGGCCATATCGCCTTTCACGGTACAGATCGGCGACGGCAGACACTGACTCTGCGTCCAGGGCGGTACCTACCCGCGGTTTCCCGCCGTAGACGCAGTGTCAGCGCACTGTGCTGATGGCGCGGACCCGCTTCGACCGGCTGGCGCCGCCCTCGCGATCCGCGCTAACTAGCGGATTGCTCGGCCCAAGCGCGATCCCGCGTCGCCCGGCTGACGCCGCGCTAGCGAATCGCTCGACCCAAGCGACCCAAGCGCGATCCCGCGTCGCCCGGCTGACGCCGCGCTAGCGAATCGCGCCGACGATGTCGCCGGCCATGGCGCCCAGCTGCGACGCCCACGATCCCCAGCCGTTGTCACCGGCAGAGAAGTCGAAATGCCCGTTCTTGCCGCGCACCTGCCGGTACTGCGAGTTGAAGTACCGCCCACTGCCGGCGGCCTGCGCCGGGTCACCGATCATCGCGGCCGGGTTGGAGGCGCCACCCAGCGGGGCGTAGACCCAGACCCGGGTGTTGTTCTGCGCCAGCAGGGTGGCGTGCACGGTCGGGTCGTGCCACTTCCAACGGCCGAGCTGGGGTGCGCCCCACATGCCGTAGGGGTCCACCCCGCCGAAGTTCTGCAGGCCCGCGGCGATCACACCGCCCTCGGTGGTGTTGGCCGGCCCCAAGAAGCCTGACATCGAGCCGGCGAAGCCGAACCGGTCGGGGTGGAAGGTGGCCAGCGCCAGGGCCCCGTAGCCGCCCTGCGAGGCGCCGACCACGGCGTGACCGCCCGGCGCCAGGCCCCGGTTGGCCGCCAGCCAGTCCGGCAGCTCACTGGACAGGAAGGTGTCCCACTGCTTGCTGCCGTCCTGCTCCCAGTTGGTGTACATGCTGTAGGCACCGCCGGCCGGAGCGACCACCGAGACGCCCTTACCGGCCAGCGTGTTCATCGCGTTGCCCGCGGTCACCCAGTTGCTCAGCTCGGGGTGGGCGTCGAACGCGTCGAGCAGGTACACCGCGTGCGGTCCCTGGTTGAGGAATGCCACCGGAATGTCGCGGCCCATCGACGGCGACGGGACCATCAGGTTCTCGAACTGTGCGGCGTGCGCGCCCGGGCTCACGATTGCGCCGCCTCCCCACAACCCCAGCATCAGCACGGCCACGCACAGCGCCCGCAGCAACTTCGACAGTCCGCTCATATCCACCTCGCTCGTCGGCACAGATTCTCCGATGTTTCCACCCGCTGGTCACGCGCCCTGACCCCGGGAGGTAGTCAATCACACGGCACTCGCAAGCAGGGCGGGAAACGACCGACGGCGGCGACCCATCAGGTCGCCGCCGTCGGCGGTACATCTTCAGCGTTGGGAGACTACTCGCCCGAGCTGCTGCTCGCGCCGCCTCCCGGCGTGGCGCCCAGGTGGCTCTGCAGGTCAGGCTTCATGGCCTGCAGCTGCTGACCCCAGTACTCCCAGCTGTGCGTGCCGTACTCCGGGAAGTTGAAGATCGCGTTGTTGCCACCGGCCGCGGTGTAGAGCTCCTGGAACTTCTTGTTCGCACCGATCATGAAGTTCTGCTCGAGGAACACCGCGGGGATGTTGTCGCCGCCCAGCTCGTTGGCCTTGCCGTTACCGCAGAAGACCCACAGCCGGGTGTTGTTGGCCACCAGCTTGTCGACGTTGACCGTCGGGTCGTTGCGCAACCAGGCCGGGTCGTTGTCGTCGCCCCACATGTCGTTCTTCTTGTAGCCGCCGGCGTCGCCCATGGACAGGCCGATCCAGCCCTTACCGGTGGACGGGTTCAGGTAACCCGACAGCGAGCCGGCGTAGGTGAACTGGTTGGGGTGGTAGATCGCCAGCGTCATCGCCGACGAACCGGCCATCGACAGGCCGACCGCGGCGTTGCGACTCTGGCTCACGCCGTACTCCGAGGCCAGGTAGGCCGGCAGCTCGCTGGTGAGGAAGGTCTCCCACTTGTAGGTGGAGCAGCCCGCCTTGCCGCAAGCCGGCTTGTACCAGTCGCTGTAGAAGCTGGACTGGCCGCCGACCGGCATGATCACCGAAATGCCCGAGTTCAGGTACCACTCGAACGCCGGGGTGTTGATGTCCCAGCCGTTGAAGTCGTCCTGGGCCCGCATGCCGTCCAGCAGGTACAGGCCCGGGGAGTCCGAGCCCCCGCTCTGGAACTGGACCTTGATGTCGCGGCCCATACTCGCCGAAGGCACCTGCAGGTACTCGACCGGCAAACCGGGCCGGGAGAACGCGCTCGCTTCGGGGGTACCGCCGACGGCACCGACCAGTCCCGCCAACAGGGCCGCGCCACCGGCGACGACCATCAACCTGTCAAGCAACTTCATCCTTGGCATCCTCATTCATTCGTTGCCGTACTTTGCTCATAGCGTGGCCCGACTCGGACCCGATCTGTGCGTACCAACGCGACAGTGCCGGTGTAGTCAACCACAAAATGTCGGAAATCCAAGACTCGGGGTTCACCCATTGGATTCGCCTACTCGCTAAATGCCTGATTCTGTGACGGTCGCGCTCGATCTCGATCAGGGGCATTCGAGCCGGTGGGAACCGGCTCCGCGGATGAACACGCTCAAGCAGCAATGACGTCCGTCACATTTTGGCGGGATCCGCACTCAGGGGAGCTCCGGCGGCATCCCGGTATAGGTCGCTCGGGTCGGTTCGGGCACGGCCAGTCCGCAGCGGATCAGTTCGTCGCGCGGGACCCGCTCGATCCGGTAGCGGGTGAAGCTCGGCGAGTGCAGCACGTTGGACAGGAAGCGGCGCGGGCCCATCGGCGCACGCACCGAGCCCAGCACCGCCGCGGTGTCGGGGCAACGCAGGGCCGCCTCCGCCTGGGCGATCCAGTCCTGGTCCAGGTAGCCCGGGATCAGCGGGTACCACTTGACCCACGGGCCGTCGGCCACCACCCAGTCCCGGAACAGGTCCTTGTCGTGGCCGATCCGGCCGTGCTCCAGCCGCTCGGTGTGCGCCGCGATCGGATTGATCAGCCCGATCTGGTCCAGCACCCGCACGTTAAGGCCGGTGTTCATGCCCAGCATGCCCATGTTGGTGAAGAAGACGGTGTGCGGCCCGGTTCCGCCCGGATCGGGATCGGCCGGAACGCCGATGCCCGGGGGTACCGGCAGGATGACCGGCACCACGTCCCACTGGTCGTAGTTGCCCGACGGCAACAGCAACGCCCCGTCGGGAGTGGCGGCGATGGTGGTCAACACCGCACGCATCCGCGGGTAGCCGAGGTAGTCCGCGGCGGTCAGCGGGTGGGCGTTGCCGGTGGCCTGGGAGTAGAACCGGCGCTCGTCGACGATCCCGGAGTAGGTGACACGGGTCGCGTCATCACCCATCCCCGGCGAGTTGGCTGCCCACAGCGCCCAGCCGGCCACCGCCAGCCACAGCAGGCCTACGGCACCGCTGAGCGGCAGGCTTGCTTCGCGGCGATACCGCGCGCCGTCGGGCAGCAGCAACGGAATGACCGCCACCGGGGCCAGCATGCAGAACAGCGGGGCCAGCAGCACCCGCCCGTGCATGAAGTCGCCGCCCTGGCGCACCCAGTAGGCCGCCTGCAGCAGTCCGCTGAACACGAAGAAACACACCACCGCACCCGGGCTCTGCACCAGTCGGGCCCACGGGCCGACGCCGGGCGGCACCGGCCGGCGCGGCCGGTAGCGCACGGCGGCGCCCACCCACAGCGCCGCGCCCAGCGCCACCAGCAGCACCGCGGGCACCCACAGCGCGTAGGGCGCGTTGAAGTTGGCCAGGTAGATCATGCCCTGCGACCACTTGTCGCCGGCAGCGTCTTTGGCCAGCGCGGTCCCCGGCACCAGCAGGCCGTAGTAGCCCATCCGGAAGATCTGATACGCCACCGGCAGCGCGCCACCGGCCACCAGGATCAGCGCGCGCGGCCGCCACTCGGCCGCCGTGATCAACAGCATGACAAGCGCACCGCCGCCGATTAGCGCCAGCTCGGGGCGAACCAGCACACTGCAGCCGGCCACGAAAGCCAGGCATGCGGTGAAAAGCGTTCCGCGAGCGCGGGATCGGGGCATCCGCAGCGCCTGCGACCAACAGACCAGCATCCACCACAGCAGGCCCAGGTAGGCCAGCACCAGACCGGCCTCCAGGCCGGAGGTGGCGAAGTCTCGCGCCGGCGGCAGTGCGATGTAGACCAGCGCCCCGGCGGGCAACAGCAGCGCGCGGCGGCCCTGCAGCCCAGGCGCGTAGAGCCGGGCGGTGCCCAGCATCAGCATCGCCACCCCGGCCAGGCTCGCCGCCAGCGCGAAGACCAGCGCCACGTACTCCATGCGCACCGGCCCACCAAGCCAGCTGCCGAAATACATCAAATAGGTCCAGGCCGTCGAGGTGTTGGCCTCGACGCGCTCCCCGACGTTGAACACCGGGCCGTTGCCGGCCAGCAGATTGCGCACGGTGCGCAGCACGATCAGGCCGTCGTCGGAGATCCAGCGCCGCCGCCACGCCCCGATGCCGAACATCAGCACTACCAGCGCCACCCCGGCCCATGAGCTCAGCCGCACCGAGGGGCTGTAGGAGACCGCGGGCCAGCCCAGCGGCCGGACCCGGGGGTCCGGCGCTCTGCCGCTCGTGGCCCCCCGGGACGAACTAGCCGAAGGCGACGGCAGCACCGATGGTTCCGATCCAGGCCAGCGCCGCCAGCTGCAGCACCCGATCACGTCGCAGGATGTCCTCGGCTTCGCCGGCCATGCCACCGTCGACATCGACGGCGTAGCGCAGCACCCCGATGACGATCGGAATGATCGACACCGCGAACCACGAGCCGGAACCGCTGTCGCGCTCGAAGGCGTACAGGCTGTAGCAGACCAGCATCGCGGTGGCCGACGCCGTCCAGACGAAACGCAGGTAGGTGCCGGTGTAGTTCTCCAGCGACTTGCGGATCTTGGCCCCGGTCTGTTCGGCCAACTGCTTCTCGGCGTAGCGCTTGCCGGCCACCATGAACAGTGACCCGAACGCCATGACCAATAGGAACCACTGTGACAGCGGGATGCTTGCGGCGACGCCACCGGCGATAGCCCGCAGCAAGTACGCCGACGACACGATGCAGATGTCCAGCACCGCTTGGTGTTTGAGCCCGAAGCAGTACGCCAGCTGCATGGTCAGATAGATGGCCATCACCAGCGCCAGATTCGGCGTCAGCCACCAGGAGATGCCCAGCGAGCCGCTGCCCAGCAGCACCGCCAAGGCGTAGGCCAGCCCGACCGGCAGCACACCGGCCGCGATCGGCCGGAACCGCTTGGTGGGATGCGCCCGGTCGGCTTCCACATCACGGGCATCGTTGACCAGGTAGATCGCCGAGGCCGCCAGGCTGAACGCGACGAACGCGATCAGCGACTTGCGTGCCAGATCGGCGTAGTCATAGTGGATGCCGCCGCCGAGCGCCGCCAGTGGGGCCGCGACCACCAGGACGTTCTTCACCCATTGGCGGGGCCGCATGGCCTTGATCACCCCGGAGAGCAGGTTGGCCGGCGGTCCGAGTTCTGACACTCGATCTTCAGTTTCTGCGCTCATGCCGGGTCTCCCGAGTTGTCCAGGCGGATCGCGGCTGCGGCGACGGCGGCACCGATCAGCGCGCCGGCGGCAACATCGCTGGGGTAGTGCACCCCGAGCACCATGCGCGACAGCGCCATCGGTGGCACCAACACCGCGGGGAGGACCCCGCGCCGCAGACCGGCCGCGCGGCCCAGCAGGATGGCCGCCGCTGCGGTGGAGGTGGCGTGCGCCGAGGGGAAGCTCAACCGGCTGGGCGTGGCGACGTTGACCGCGATCGCCGGGTGATGGGGCCGCTCGCGGCGCACGATGCGCTTGATGACGACCGCGGCGGCGTGCGCGGCGAATGTCCCGGCGCCGGCCAGTAGCCAGCTGCGGCGGCGCTGCGGCTGGAGCAGGGCGCCGAGCCCCGCTACCGCCAGCCAGCCCAGGCTGTGCTCGCCGAAGTGCGACATCGTCCGGGCCACCGGCAGCACACCGGGGCGACCGGTCAGTGCCGACTGCACCGCCACCAGCACGGCGTCCTCGCCGTGCGGGGGTACCGAATCATCCAGGTCCATGCGGTCGGGGGCGCTGCCGAGTTCGGTCATGACGTCGTGGCGCCATCGGGAAGGAGCACCGTCTCCCACTGCTGTTTGCTCGCCAGTGTGGGCAGCGCCCGGCGGTAGGTCCGGCGCAACGCGTCGAACCGCCGTGCCAATTCGTATTGGCGGCGCAATGATTCGCGCAGCAGCGAGAACATCTTCTCCCGGTCGCGTTGCCGGTAGACCACGCCGCGGCCGTCGGCGGTGGTGACAGTGACGCCGTCCTGGGTGCACAGCAGGAACCAGCGGGCGTCCTGGGTGGGCACGTTGAGCTGCGGGCGCCGATGATGCTCGGGCTCGGTGGCCTTGAGGTTGTGCAGGATGCCACGGGCCAGCCGGTAGCCGATGGTCAGCGGCTGCACGGGGGGCCGCATCGGCTTGCGGCGCTGCGAGGGGGCAGGCAGCTCACTGGCCGCCGGCAGCACCACCGCATCGGGATAGGTCTTGCGCAGCGCGTGGATGTCCGGCAGCGCCGACTCCAGGATCGAGAAGATGTGCTCGGGGCCGGCCATGAAGTCGTCCAGCGCCTTGTTCTGCACGGCGACTGTCGAATACTCCAGGCAGGCAAGGTGTTTCAGGGTGGCCTTGAGGTGGCTGCGGATCAGCCCGGAGATGTTGCCGTCCCAGTGCAGGGCCGCCACCATCAGCCGGTTGCGCAGGTGGAAATACGCCTGCCAGTCGATCGCGTCGTCTTTATCACTCCAGGCCATATGCCAGATGGCCGCACCCGGCAGGGTGACGGTCGGGTAGCCGTGCTCGCCGGCCCGGATCCCGTATTCGGCGTCGTCCCACTTGATGAAGGACGGGATCGGCTGGCCGATCTCCTCGGCAACGGCGCGCGGGATCATGCACATCCACCAGCCGTTGAAGTCGACGTCGATGCGCCGGTGCAGGTCCGGGGACTCGGCCAGCGGGTCGGTGGCGAAGTTGTGGTCGTATTCGGTGTGCGGGGCGTTGGTCCACATGAAAACGCCCGAGTCGACGACCTCACCCATGATGTGCAGGTGCGAGGGCTCCTGCAGGTTGAGCATGTGTCCACCGATGAGGGTGGGCGTCTTGGCGAACCGGTTCAGCGCCAGTGCCCGCAGGATCGAGTCCGGCTCGATGCGGATGTCGTCGTCCATGAACAGGATCTGTTCGCAGCCGGTGTTCTTCAGCGCCTCGTACATGACCCGGCTGTAGCCCCCGGACCCGCCGAGGTTGGGCTGGTCGTGCATCGACAGCCGGTCTCCCAGGCCGGCGGCGGCCGCGGCGAAGCCCGGGTGGTCGCGAACTTTGCGGTTGCCCTGGTCGGGCACGATGACCGCGCTGATCACCTCGTCGACATCCGGGTCGGAGGTCAGCGCGAGCAGCGCGTTGACGCAGTCGTCGGGCCGGTTGAAGGTCGGGATGCCCACGGCGATGTCAGCCCGCCCGGGGGCCTCGACCGGGGCGTACCAGCCGCCGCGGTCCAGCGTGACCGCGGTGTCGGTGGTGATGTCGAACCAGATCCAGCCGCCGTCCTCGAACGGCTGCAGGCCGATCTCGAATTCCACCACCGTCGGGGTGTCGCTGTTCTCGACCGACCCGAAAGGCTTGCCGTCCACCGCGATACGCGCACCGGTCGCTTTCGAGCGGTAGACGTCGACGCGCCCCGCCCCGGTCAGCTCCAGCTGCAGCACCACCGATTCGACGATCGACCAGCGACGCCAGTAGGACGCCGGGAAGGCGTTGAAGTAGGTGGCGAACGAGACTTCGGACTCCTCGCCGATCTCCAGGCTGGTGCGGGTGAGCGGGTGGGCCCGCCGGCTGTTGGTCTCGGATTCCTCGATGTAGAGCTTGCGCACATCCAGCGGCTCGCCCTGGCGAGGCAGGATGATCCGCGAAAGCCGGCTCACCGCGCGCGAACTGTCGGTCATGCCTTACTGCCCTCCCCCAGCGGCACCCCGTCGGACAGGTGCGGCGCCAGGACGTTGTCGTACATGTTCAGCGCACTGGCGATGGCCATGTGCATGTCCAGATATTGGTAGGTGCCCAGCCGCCCGCCGAAGAGCACCTTCGCGGTGTCCAGTTCGGCCTTGGCGCGTGCCCGGTAGGCCGTCAGCACCGCGCGGTCGGCCTCGGTGTTGATCGGGTAATAGGGCTCGTCGGCGTCGTCGGCGAACCGCGAGTACTCCCGCATGATCACGGTCTTGTCGGTCGGGTAGTCGCGCTCGGGGTGGAAGTGCCGGAACTCGTGGATACGGGTGAACGGCACGTCGCCGTCGTTGTAGTTCATCACCGGCGTGCCCTGGAAATCGCCGGTGTCGAGCACTTCGAGCTCGAAGTCCAGGGTCCGCCAGCCGAGCTTGCCTTCGGCGTAGTCGAAGTAGCGGTCCAGCGGGCCGGTGTAGACGACCGGGGCGGCGGGGCTGGCTGCCCGGAGTTCGTCGCGGACGTCGAACCAGTCGGTGTCCAGGCGCACCTCAATGCGCTCGTCGGCCGCCATGTTCTCCAGCCACGCGGTGTAGCCGTCGACCGGCAGCCCCTCGTAGGTGTCGTTGAAGTAGCGGTTGTCGAACGTGTAGCGCACCGGCAGCCGGGTGATGTTGGCCGCCGGGAGTTCCTTGGGATCGGTCTGCCACTGCTTGGTCGTGTAGTCCTTGACGAACGCCTCATACAGCGGGCGGCCGATCAGGCTGATCGCCTTCTCCTCGAAATTGGCGGCGTCGATCCCCGATATTTCCGAGGCCTGCTCGGCGATCAGAGCGCGGGCCTCGTCGGGGGAGAAATAGCGGCCGAAGAACTGCGACACCAGGCCCAGCCCCATCGGGAACTGGTAGGCCTGACCGTGGTGCATGGCGAACACCCGGTGTTGGTAGCCGGTGAACTCGGTGAACTGCCGCACGTAGTCCCAGACCCTCTTGTTAGAGGTATGGAACAGGTGGGCGCCGTACTTGTGGACCTCGATACCGGTCTGCGGTTCCGCTTCGGAGTAGGCGTTGCCGCCGATGTGCGGGCGCTTCTCGACGACGAGAACGCGCTTGCCGAGCTGCGTGGCTGCGCGCTCGGCGATGGTCAGGCCGAAGAATCCGGAACCCACGACAAAGAGGTCAAAACGAGCGGTCATCGGCGCCAAGGGTAGCCGACCAGCGCCCGCCCGCCTCGTCGGCGCCCCGCCGCCCCCGCTTGCACCTTGACTATCGCCCGCCGATTCCCGGCCACTCGGCGATCCGGGGACCTCAGAGCGCCGAGGAAGGGTTGGTAGCGGTTTCCTCACGATTCGATCTCGTCACTCTTTTCACACGAGTCACACGCGTACCGTCGGTCACGTAGGACAGATGCAAGTGCAGTGAGCGCCACGACGGCCCCGCGCAATGCGGCCCCGACGGCAAAACATATTGAGGAGACTTCCGTGCCGAACCGACGTCGACGCAGGCTCTCGACAACCATGAGCGCAGTCGCCGCCCTGGCGGTCGCGAGTCCGTTCGCAGTTGTCGCAGTATCCGAGCTGGCCGCCCGCAACAGCGCGCCCCAGCACCATGACTTCGTCGCGGCGTCGTCCGTGGCCGACCTGCCCGGTGAGCTGATCACCGCCCTCACCCAGGGCCTGTCCCAGTTCGGGGTGAACCTCCCGCCAGTGCCCGGTTTCACCAACGGAACCGCCTCGACCGGGATGTACCCCGGCCTGACCTCGCCGGGTCTGGGCACACCGGGCCTCACCGACCCGTCCCTGGGCGCGCCGGGCCTCACCTCGCCCGGGCTGGGCACACCGGGTCTCACCGACCCGTCGCTGACCACGCCGTCGCTGTCGACGCCCCCGCTGGGCACGCCGGGCGTGTCCACCACATCCGGCCTGACCACGCCCGGCCTGACCACGCCGCCGCTGACCGATTCCGGCTTGACCAGCCCGGGATTGACCAGCCCCGGCCTGACCAGCCCGTTGACCAGCCCCGGCCTGACCAGCCCGCTGACCAGCCCGGGATTGACCAGCCCCGGCCTGACCAGCCCGGACACCGGCCTGCTCGGGTCCGACGGTCTGCCGCTGACGTCGCCGGTGGGCCTGGACCCCGGCCTCGACGGCACCTACCCGATCCTCGGTGACCCGTCCCTGGGTATGCCGGAGACCAGCAGCGGTAGCGGTGGTCTGGTCAGCGACCTGATGAGCGCTGCCAACCAGTTGGGCGCCGGACAGGCCATCGACCTGCTCAAGGGTGTGGTGATCCCGTCCATCGCACAGGCCGCACAGGGCGCCGGACCGGCAGTCGCCGCCCCGGCCCCGCCGCTGCCGTAACCAGACACACAGCGGAGCTGTTCCGCCCAACGGCACCGCAGAGTCAGCCCGCACCCGGCGGGCACCGGAAGACTCTGCGGTGCCGTTAACAATTGCCCAGGAGCCGGCCGTTGTCGGTGGACGCGTGTCGCATCACCAACAACACAAGACACATACGTAACATCAGCACGTGCCAACCCGTCGTCGTCCCGCGCCGACGATCAAGCTGACCGCGTCTCTCGCGACCGTGCTGATCCTGCCGTGGGCACTGAATTCCGGGTCGGACTTCAAGCCGGTCGACGCCGCCAAGCGGCCCCCCAGCGCCGCCGCGACCAAGCTGAACCAGCAACCGCTGCCAAATCTGGAGCCGGGCGTCACCGTCCGCGAGATCACCCAGGACGAACCGTTCACCATGGTCGCGCTCACCGGCGCCGACCTGAGCGGCACCTCGGCACGGATTCGCGCCAAGCGCGCCGACGGGACCTGGGGGCCCTGGTATGCGACCGCGCACGAGACCAAGCAGGAGACACCGGGTCCACGGCCGGCCGATGCGCCCGCTCCCGGACCGGACGGGACCGAGCCGGTATTCGTCGGCCGGACCACGGCAGTACAGATCGCGGTGACCCGATCCGCACCGAACACCCCCGGCGATCCGGCTCGACCCACGGCCGGGGCCAACAGGCCGGCCACGACGAAGGACCCCGCCAAGTCCGGGCCGGCCCCCAAGAAGTCCACCCCGGGCGATCTCGGTTATGTACCGGCCACCGCCGCACAACCCTTCGCCCAGAACGTCTCCGCGGTGCTGATCACGCCGCCCAAAGCCCCGGCCGACGCACAGTGGCAGCCGCCCAAGGCGGTGCTGGGGCCAGGCCAGCCCCCCAACATCATTCCGCGCAGCCACTGGGGCGTGGGCGCCTACGGCCGGTGCGGCAAGCCCGTGGAGAGCGGCCCGGTGCACGCGGCCGTGGTGCACCACACCGCAGGCTCCAACGACTACTCCCCCGAAGACTCCGCGGAGATCATCCGGGCGATCTACGCCTATCACACCCGCACCCTGGGCTGGTGCGACATCGGCTACAACGCGCTGGTGGACAAGTACGGCCAGGTTTTCGAGGGCCGGGCCGGCGGCCTGACCCGGGGCATCATGGGCAGCCACGCGGGCGGGTTCAACAACAACACCTGGGGGGTGTCCATGATCGGCACCTTCGACGACGCGCCTCCCCCGCAGATCCAACTCGAGACAGTCGGCCGGTTGTTGGGCTGGCGGCTGGGTCTGGACCGCACCGATCCGCGCGGTATCACGCAGCTGGTCTCCGCCGGCGGCTCGTTCACCCATTTTCCGCGCGGTTCGTCGCTGACACTGCCCTCGATCATCGGCCACCGCGACCTGGATGCGACCGAGTGCCCCGGTGAGCAGGGCTACGCCGCACTCAACGAGATCCGGGAGATCGCCTCCCGGTTCAACGAACCGCCCGGGCCGGAAGATCTCGCCCGGGTGATGGAGGGCGGCGCCATCCACACCCGCTGGATGGAACTGGGCGGTGCCGAGGGCATCCTCGGCGCCCCGACGTCGCCGGAGGCGATCGGCGAGGGTTCCACCAAGTACGCCACCTTCGAGCACGGCGCGGTGTACTGGTCGCCGGAGACCGGCGCGCAGCCGATCACCGGGGCCATCTACGACGCCTGGGCTTCGCTGGGTTACGAGCGTGGCGTGCTCGGGTTGCCGACCAGCGCCGAGCTCGCCGAACCGGAATGGGTGGGGCAGAACTTCCAGCACGGCACCCTGAACTACAACCGGGCCAGTGCGACGGTCATCAGGGTCGTCGACGGCAACGCCGAGGAGCTGCCCCCGCCGCCCCCGGAGGGTCCGCCGGTGCAGCTCGAGCGCTTCTCCCGGGTGATCGACCCGTTCGGAGTCAGCTAACCGGCGTCGTGATGCGGCGCGGGCGGGAAGGTGCGAGAGGACTGCGCCACCGGCGCAGCGTCAACGCAGGTAGATCCGCTCCAGGACCCGCGCCAGGCCGTCATCGGTGTTGGGCGCGGTGATCTCGGCGGCCGCCGCCAGCACGTCGGGATGGGCGTTGCCCATCGCCACGCCGTGCCCCGCACGCACCAACATCGGCAAGTCGTTGGGCATGTCCCCGAACGCCACCACCTGCTCGATCCCGATCCCCAGCGGCGCGATCAGCTCCTCGATACCGCTGGCCTTGGTGATGCCCGCCGGCACCACCTCGATCAGCCCGTGATTGGTGGAGTAGGTGAGTTCGGCGGCCGTTCCGACATGCGCCTGCAGCTGCTCGGCCATGGCGGCGCTGGACATCCCCGCCTTGCGAATCAGCAGTTTGATCGCCGGCTGCGACAACAGGTCATCCAACGACACCTCGGTGTTGTCCGGGTTGAGCCAGGCGTGTTCGTAACCCGGCGAGCTGACGAACTGCGGGGTCGCCGCGTCGTGTGCGCTCTCGCCGATCCGCTCCACGGCCAGACCCGCCCCCGGGAGGGCGCGGCCGACGACCTCGGCCAGCTTGACCAGACTGTCGGCCGAGAGCGTGCGAGCCGAGACCACCCGGTCGGTGGCTGGGTCGTAGAGCACCGCCCCGTTGGCGCACACCGCCATCGGGGCGAACCCGAGCGCGTCGACCACCGGCGCGATCCACCTCGGCGGGCGTCCGGTCGCCAGTACGAAGCGGGCGCCGGAGTCCACCGCTGCGTGCACCGCATCACGCGTACGCGCGGTGATGTTCTCGGTGTCGTCGAGCAGGGTGCCGTCAACGTCGCTGGCGATCAGCGCGGGCGGTCCGCCGTGGAGCTGCATCAGCGCGAACTCCGCCCGGCCGGTGTCCAGCGCCGCGGTCCGCGGTGGGCCTGCTCGGCCCGTTTGCGATCACGCTCGGCTAACTCGGCTGCCCGCATCTCCAACGCTTCGGCCAGGGTGGGCGCGCTGCCGCCCAGCCGGCGCGGCACCCAGTGCGCCCCCGCCGGATGCGGATACTCCAGTTGCGCCTCTTCGAGCATCGCCGCCATCGTGTTCCTCAGCTCAGCGGTGGTCGCCGCAGCATCCGCGGTGGCAGCCATCGGCTCGCCGATCTTCGCCAGCACTGGAATATGGTTGCGCCACAGAAGCTTCGGGTGGTCCTTTGTCCAGACCCGGTGGATTCCCCAGACGATGACGGGGATCAGCGGAACGCCCGCGCTATGGGCCATCCGGGCAGCCCCCGTCTTGAACTCCCGCAATTCGAAGCTACGGCTGATGGTGGCCTCTGGATTCAGACCGACCAGCTCGCCTTGCCGCAACCGCGCCACCGCTTCGTCGTAGGCGCCGGCCCCGGCGGAGCGGTCGACCGGAATCAACTTGAGGTGCTTGATCACGAAGTTGACCACCGGGACCTCGGTCATCTCGGCCTTGATCATGAAGCGCAGCCGGCGGCGTCGCCGCAATGCCGCGATCGAGGCCGGAAACCAGTCCAGGTAGCTGGTGTGGTTGACGGCGAGCACCGCCCCGCCGCGCTCGGGAATGTGCTCCAAGCCCTCGATGGTCACATGCGGCCCGTTGGCGTTCGCCAGCCGCGGGACCACAATCTCCAGCGCCCGGAAGACGGGTTCTGCCATGATCTACTGCTCCGTGCCAGATGGGTCGGTTCGCCGGTCGCCTGCGCGCTTGCGCATCCGTTCCGCCAGCTCCTGCTCTTCGGCAACCCTAGCCTCGTCGGGAGTGGGCGCGCCGCCGCCGAGTCGCCGGGGCACCCAGAACTCGCCTGCGGGGTGCGGATATTCCTGCTGCACCTGAGCCAGCAGCGGCGCCATTCGCTCGCGCAATCGGGCGCTGAGCGCGGCGGCGTCACCGGACGGGGCCAGCGGTTCCCCCGCCAGGACGGTGATCGGGATGTTGCTGCGCACCAACCGCGCCCTCGGGTGGTCCTTGGTCCACAGCCGGTGGGCACCCCAGACGATCAGCGGGACGATCAGAACCTGCGCCTCCAGCGCCATGCGGGCCGCACCGGATTTGAATTCCTTGAGCTCGAAGCTGCGGCTGATGGTGGCTTCGGGGTAGACACCCACCACCTCGCCGGAGCGCAACGCGGTCACCGCGTGCCGGTAGGCGTCGGCTCCGGCCGCGCGGTCGACCGGAATGGTGCCGGTGTGGCGGATCAGATAGTTGACCACCCGCACCTGCTGCATTTCGGCCTTGATCATGAACCGCATCCGGCGTCCGCGGCGGTATGCCGCCAGTCCGGCCGGCAGGAAGTCCACGTAACCGGTGTGGTTGATCGCGATCACCGCGCCGCCCTCAGCCGGGATGTGTTCCAGGCCGAGGTAGTCGATCGCTGCGCCGGCGATCTTCGCCGCGCTCAGCGCCGTGAGCTCCAAGGCCCGAAATACCGGCTGCATGCCAGCTCTACTCCGCTGTGCCCGTCGGGCTCGGCGGCTGCTTCTGGCGGGCGGCCCGCTCCTCGGCCTTGCGCGCCGCTTCGGCGGCGTCGAGCTGGAGCGCCTCGGCGGGGGTGGGGGCGCTGCCGCCCAGGCGCCGGGGAACCCAGAACGCACCGGCGGGATGTTCGGGGTAGGCGTCCTGCGTCTGCTCCAGCAGGTGCTGCATCCGGGTCTGCAGCAGCGCGCGGAGCTCTTCGACCGGCAATGTCGGCGGTATCGACTCGCCGATGTTCACCGAGACCGGTATCTTGCTGCGGCCCAGTTTCTTCGGGTGGTCCTTGGTCCAGATCCGGTGGGCGCCCCACACGATGTGCGGGATGATCGGCACCTGCGCCTCGATCGCCATCCGGGCGGCGCCGCTCTTGAACTCCTTGAGCTCGAAACTGCGACTGATGGTGGCCTCCGGGTACACCCCGACCAGCTCACCGGCCTTGAGGTAGGAGACGGCGGTGGCGTAGGACTCCGCCCCCTGGCTGCGATCCACCGCGATGTGCCGGCAGCCGCGCATGATGGGCCCGCTGTAGCGGTTGTCGAACGTCTCCTTCTTGGCCATGAAGCGCACCCGACGCCGCGGCTTGCCGTCATAGGAGGCCACGCCGGCAAACAGGAAATCGAGGTAGCCGGTGTGGTTGATCGCGACCACCGCGCCGCCGGTGGCGGGCAGGTGCTCCCGGCCGGTGACGGTGATCTTCAAGCCCTCATAGCGCCACAGCGTGTGTGCAGCTACAGCGACAGTCCCGTACCAAGGCTCCACAGCGCCCAAGCCTAGGCGATGGGACGGGCCACGCCGCCGGTAAACTCCTCAGGGAGCTCTTTCAGCGTCGGGAGAAGGTACACGTGCAGGTCACCAGCGTCGGGCACGCCGGCTTCCGGATCGAGACCGCCGCAGGCAGCATCCTGTGCGACCCGTGGGTGAATCCGGCCTACTTCGGCTCGTGGTTCCCGTTCCCGGACAACTCGGCGCTGGACTGGGACGCTCTCGGCGACTGCGACTACCTCTACATCTCGCACCTGCACCACGATCACTTCGACCCGCGGCACCTGGCGGCGCACGTCAACAAGGACGCGGTGGTACTGCTGCCCGATTACCCCGTGCCCGATCTGCGTCGCGAGCTGGAAGAGCTGGGGTTTCACCGGTTCTTCGAGACCGCCGATTCGCAGCGACACACCGTGTCGGGTCCCAAGGGCGAGCTGGACGTGATGATCATCGCGCTGCGCGCCCCGGCCGACGGCCCGATCGGCGACTCCGGGCTGGTGGTCTCCGACGGCGTGACCACCCTTTTCAATATGAACGACTCCCGTCCGATCGACCTCGACGTGCTGCAGGCTTTCGACGCGATCGACGTGCACCTGCTGCAGTACTCCGGGGCGATCTGGTACCCGATGGTCTATGACATGCCGGCCCGGGCCAAAGAGGCGTTCGGCACCCAGAAGCGCCAGCGGCAGATGGACCGCGCCCGCCAGTACGTCGCCCACGTCGGGGCGACCTGGGTGGTGCCGTCGGCGGGTCCGCCGTGTTTTTTGGATTCCGAGCTGCGCTACCTCAACGACGACCACGGCGATCCGGCCAATATCTTCCCCGACGAGATGGTGTTCCTCGACCAGCTGCGCCGCAACGGCCATGACGGCGGGCTGTTGATGATTCCCGGGAGCACCGCGAGTTTCACTGGGGCGCAACTGGATTCGCTGGCACACCCGCTCCCCGACGCCGACGTCGAGGCCATCTTCACCACCGGCAAGGCGGACTACATCGCCGCCTACGCCGAGCGGATGGCACCCGTGCTGGCTGCCGAGAAGGCGTCCTGGGCGCCGGCGGCCGGTCCGGCGATGATCGAGCCGCTGCGCTCCCTGTTCGAGCCGATCATGGCCCGCAGCAACGAGATCTGCGACGGTATCGGCTACCCGGTGGAGCTGGTGCTGGACGGGGAGGGCCACACCGAGACGGCGGTGCTGGACTTCCCCAAACGGATGGTGCGCGAGCCGATTCCCGGCGAGAAGTTCCGTTACGGCTTCGGCATTCCACCCGAACTGGTGCGGACCGTGCTGCGCGACGGCGAACCGGACTGGGTCAACACCATCTTCTTGTCCACCCGGTTCAGGGCGTGGCGGGTCGGCGGTTACAACGAGTACCTGTACACCTTCTTCAAGTGCCTCACCGTGGACCGGATCGTTTACGCCGAAGGCTGGTTCGGCGAGAGCCACGACGACTCGGCAACCATCACCCTGGGCGACTGGCAGGTTCAGCGTCGCTGCCCGCACATGAAGGCCGACCTGTCGAAGTTCGGGGTGGTCGAGGGCGACATTCTGACCTGTAATCAGCACGGCTGGGAATGGGATCTCAAGTCCGGCCGCTGCCTGACTGCCAAGGGCCACGAATTGCGTTGCGAGAAGCTGTGACCGGCGGCTCCTACGACGACGGATTGGTCGTCCTGGATCGCCGGGCGATCACGTTGCGCCGTTATCACTTTCCTTCCGGTACCGCGAAGGTGATCCCGCTGTCGGCGATCCGCGGTTACCGCGCAGAGCCGCTGGGCATGCTGACCCACCGGTTCCGGATCTGGGGCAGCTCGGATCTGCGGCGCTGGCTGCCGCTGGACATCAAGCGCCCGACGCGGTCCGCCCTGATCACCTTGGATCTGCACGGCGACCCGTGGCCGCAGCCGGCATTCACCCCGGCGGACCCGGACACGTTCCGAGCACTGCTCGACGAGCTGCTGGCGGCGCAGCGGTAATCGCCGCCCGCCGTGTCGCTCAGCGGTCGGCCAACACCTGGTGTGCGGCGTTGTAGCCCGGGATGAACGTGATCCCCGGCCCGCCATGACAACCCGCGCTCCCCAGATACAGCCCTGCCACCGGTAACGGCTGGCCGAGAAAGCCGCGCGGCCCGGGCCGGTTCGGGCCGATCTGGTCGGGATTGAGCAAGCCATGGCAATAGTCGCCGCCGGGCGCACCGAACATGGTTCCCATATGCCGCGGGGTGAAGGTGGTGTGCCGAGTGATGCTGCGCTCGAAATTCGGCGCCAGCCTGGTGATCTTGTCGATCACCCGCTGCCCCATCTCGACCTTCATCTCGCCGTAGTTGCCGTCTCCCTCGATGGGGAACCACAGCGCGAACGCCGACGCGGCGTGCTTACCCGGCGGGGCCAGCTCGGGATCGTGCAGCGACGGGATCTGCAGCACCACGGTCGGGTCGGCCGGGACGATACCGCGACGCGCCTCCTCCCACTGCTGCTGCACCTCTTCGGGCGTGCAGAAGATTCCCAGCGAAGCCTGCATGGCGGGGTTGTTGAGCGCCTCGTAGGGCGCGGTGAACACCGGCGCCTCGTCCAGCGCGAAATGCATCTGCAGGTAGCTGCCGCGATGGTCGGTGCGGGCGTAGCGGGCGCGCACGTCCTCGGGGACCGAAGCCGCGTCGAGCAGTGCGGTGACGGTGATGTCGGGGGCGATCGCCGACACCACCACCGGTGCGTGCACGGTGTCGCCTGCTTCGGTGCGCACTCCGGCCACCGCCCCATCGGCGACCAGGATCTCCGCGACCGCGGCGCGCAGCCGCAGCTGTCCGCCCAGGCCGGTGAAGGTGTCGCACAGGTGCCCGGTGAGTGCGCCGATTCCGCCGCGCAACTTTTTCATCAGCACGGTGTTCTCGTCGGGCACACCCAGGCCGAAGGCCAGCGCCGCGGCACTGCCCGGGGTGGCGGGCCCGCGGTAGAGCGTGTTGACGGCCAACACGGTGAAGGAGCCGCGCAGCGCCGCGTGCTTCTCCCGGTCGGGCAGGTAACGATCCAGCACCTCGGTGACCGAGCCGAACAGCATGTCGTCAATAGCTGATCGCTCGAATTCATTTGCGGCGCAGGCATACATCTCGTCGAGCGATTTCGGCGCCCGACCCGCCTCGAAGCGGCCCAGCGCCCGGGTGGGCGCCTGACTCCAGGCCAGCAGGCCGGCCATGCCGTTGACCGCCTCGGCACCGTGCACCTCACTGAGGTGGGTGAACAGCTTCATCGGGTCGGTGTACTGGATCAGCGGGTCGTCGCCGACGCCGCGCATCGCCACCGACATGACCTCGAGGTCGATGCTCTCCAGTCCGTCGAGGCCCAGCTCCGCGCTGACCGCGGCCGACGTGGGGAACTGCACCGAGCCGGCGATCTCGAACCGATAGCCGTCGAACAGTTCGACCGTGGACGCCATCCCGCCGGCGTAGCGCCCGGCCTCCAGGCACACCGTGCGCAGTCCGGCGCGCTGCAGGATGAGCGCCGCGGCCAGGCCGTTGTGTCCGGCGCCAATGACGATCGCGTCGTAATCGGTCATCCATGGGCCCCTTCCCGCTTTCGGGGAACGCTGGCACGAGCGGGTAGTTTTGTCAATATTGACGGAACTAGAGATCGGCCAGCGAGTCCAGCGCGGTACGGCACATTCGGGCCAGCTCGGCCAGCGAGCGGTCCGCACCCAGCATCCAGACCTCCATCGCGGCGAACACCGCAGCCGCGATGCAGCGAGACGTTACGGCCACACGCAGGGGATCGGGCGCTGCTTTGGTCCCCGTGGCCCGCAGCCGCTCGGCGACCGCGTCCGCGAAATCGGTCTCCACCTGCCGGATATGGCGCACGATCCGCTCCGGATCGAGTTCCTCGGCACGCAGCGCGGCGATACGGGTCACCGCCTCGACGTCGTAGGGGAACGCGAAGATCGCCGCCTGGACCGCCTCGATCATCGGCTCGGCCGGCGGGCGGGCGGCCAGCGCGCTGCGGAACCACTGCAGTCCGGCGTCGTAGTCGGCGAACAGCAGGTCGTGCTTGGAGGTGAAATGCCGATAGAAGGTCCGCAGGGACACCCCCGCGTCGGCGGAGATCTGCTCGGCGGAGGTGTCCTCCACGCCCTGCGCCAGGAAACGGACCAGTGCGGCCTGGCGCAACGCCTCGCGGGTGCGTTCGCTGCGGGCGGTCTGGGGCGCTCTGGGCATGCCGGTTAACGTACCCCAGCACCGGCGCACCAAAATTGTCATTATTGACAAAACTTGCAGCGCGTGATGAGACTGGCCGCATGACCTCGCTCATCGTGCATGCAGTGCTCGGCCTGGCGACCATCTGGTGGATCGTGGCGTCCAACCGCGCGGTCTTCGCGAAACCCGCTGCGGGCGGCGCCTTCTCACCCCTGGAGCTGGTGTACTACGCGATCGGCCTCGCCTCGATCGTGCTGGGCTGGTACTTCAACATCCGATTCGTCCAGGAGTATGCGCAGGGCCCCAACCACAATCCGATCTGGGGGCCGGGCAGCTGGACGCAGTACATCCAGCTGATGTTCACCAACCCGGCTGCCGGCTCGGCCAGCCAGGACTACACGATCATCAACGTCGTCCTGCTGCCGCTGTTCACCATCGTCGACGGCTATCGCCGTGGGCTGCGGCGCCCGTGGCTGTACTTCGTGTCGAGTCTGTTCACCAGCTGCGCGTTCGCCTACGCCTTCTACTTCGCCACCATCGAGCGCCAGCACCGGCATGCCAAGGCTGCGGCCTAGCGGCCGGCGACCCCGACCTCGCGCGCGGCGCCAGATGATGTTGACCCGCAGCGACCGGCTCCGCCGGCGTTGCGATCACCGCTAAGCTGGGCCGCGTCGAGGAGGAGGAATGTCGTGGCCAAGCCGGTGGCGGCGCGCGGCTCCGCACGCGAGCGGGTGCTGCAGGCGGCCTTGGACCTGTTCATCGAGCACAGCATCGGTGGCACATCCATGCAGATGATCGCCGACCGGCTGGGCGTGAGCAAACCCGCTGTCTACTACCAGTTCCGGTCCCGCGATGACATCGTCGTCGCGCTGGTGGAACCGATGTTCGACGACATCGTCCGGGTCATCAAGATCGCCGAGGCCATGCCGACCCGGCAGGGCCAGCGCGACGTGACCGTCAGTGGCGTCGTCGAGCTCGCCGTCCGCTACCGGCGGCTCGCCTTCCTGTTCTACGACCGCGGCATGGAGCACGCGGTGCGGGCCCGCGACGACTTCATGGCCGTCAGCGACGCCGCGGCGGCCATCCTTCGGGGCCCGGATCCCGATGCCAGAACTCGGGTGATCACTACCACCCTGATGGCTGGAGCCTTCACCGCGGCAGCCGACCCAGAACTGGCAGACATCGCCGACGAACAGCTGCACGAGATCCTGCTGGACACGGCACGGCAGATCATGGCGTTACTGACCTAACGGGTCAGGTCCAGTTCCACACCCCCATGTCGGCAGCGGGGTACTGCGCGCACACGTCGGTGGCCCGGGCAGCGACCCCGTGGTTGTTGAAGAACAACTTGGCCCAGTTCGGCCACGCGAAAGCGAGCTTCTCGTAGTAGATGTCGGTGGCCAGGTTCTCCGAGTAGGCGCGACGGCCCGGGTAGTCCATGGAGTAGAACCAGTGAATCCGGTCCTGCACCGCCTCATGGACCTGCGGGGACTTGTTGTTGTAGTCGATCATGTAGCGCTCGTAATAGACCGGCGCGACATCGCGGGCGGCCGCCATGATCTGTTCGGCGGTACAGGTGGTGTGCAGCATCCGGTTGGGAATCGGAAAGTTCTCCGTGGCATCCGCCGACGCAGTCCCCGCCGCGGCCATTCCGGTCAGCAGCCCTACCGCCAGAGCCCAGCTCCTGCGGTTCATCGAATGCCTCCAGCCTGTTCCAGAATGATCAGCTTGTCGGGGCAGTAGGTGCTCAGCGCCGTACCCACGAATTGCCAGGCCTGCTGGGAGTCGACACCTTTGATGTTCTTGCTGACGAACGCCGCCGACTCGAAGGCGTCATGGTCGACGTCGTTGGTCAACCGTTTACAGGTGAGTTTGCCGAGCCAGGCGTTGTAGTCGCGCGCCCCGTAGATGCCGTAGCCGTGCAATCGACCGGCGAAATCGGTGTCGACATCGGCGTGCGCGGGCACCGCGAACAGGATTGCCGCTGACGCACCTGCCAACGCGCATGCGGCTCCGAGCCTCATCACCAACCTCCCCGATGCGCTCCACCGCCGGACCCCACGAGCTCGTCGCTAGGGTTGCGCTGCAACGGCGCCGGCCAGGGTGCGGGCTTGGGCCGCAGTCGCGGCACCTGCGGCCACCAGAACCATTTACCGAGCAGAGTCGCGATCGACGGCGTCATGAACGAGCGGATGATCAGGGTGTCGAGCAGCAGCCCCAAGCCGATGGTGGTGCCCACCTGACCGATCACGCGCAGTTCGCTGATCGCCATCGTCATCATGGTGAAGGCGAACACCAGTCCCGCGGCGGTCACCACCGAGCCGCTGCCGCCCATCGCCCGGATCATGCCCGTGTGCAGACCGGCGTGGATCTCCTCGCGCAGGCGGGAAACCAGCAACAGGTTGTAATCGGCACCCACCGCCAACAGGATGATCACCGCCATCGCCATCACCATCCAGTGCACCTGCAGCCCGATGATGTTCTGCCACAGCAGCACTGACAGTCCGAAGGCGCTGCCGAGTGATACCACCACGGTGCCCACGATCACCAGCGCCGCCACCACGGCACGGGTGATGATCAGCATGATGATGAAGATCAGGCACAACGCCGCGACGCCCGCGATCATCAGGTCGTAATTGGAGCCCTCCTGCATGTCTTTGAACATCGCGGCGGTACCGCCGACGTAGATCTTCGAGCCCTCCCAGGGGGTGGTCTTGATGGCTTCCTTGGCAGCGAGCTTGATCGCGTCGATGTGCTTGATGCCGTCTGCGCTCAGTGGATCGCCCTCGTGGTTGACGATGAACCGCACGGCACGCCCGTCCGGCGACACGAAACTCTTCATGCCGCGCTGGAACTCGGCGTTGTCGAAGATCTCCGGCGGCAGGTAGAACGAGTCGTCGTTGCGGGCCTTGTCAAAGGCCTCCCCCATCGCGGCGGGATCCCCTTGGGCTTCCTGCGCCTGCTTGGCCAGTCCGCTCTGGGTGGCGTAGGTGGCCTGCATCATCGCCTTGGCGTTCGTCATCATCTGGATCATCGGCGGCATCAGCGTGAGCATCTGCGGCAGTTGCGCCGCCATCGCGTCCATGTCCGGAACGATCTGCTTGAAGTTGTCGGTCATGGTGTCGACACCATCCATGGCATCGAAGACCGACCGCAGCGAGTGGCAGACCGGAATATCGAAACAGTGTGGTTCCCAATAGAAGTAGCTGCGCATCGGCCGGAAGAAGTCGTCGAAGTCGGCGATCTTGTCGCGCAGTTCTTCGATGTCGTCGACCATCAGGTGCATCTTGCCGACCATGCGTCCCATGGTGGCGTTCATCTCCTCCATGAGCTCGATCATCTTCGTCATGGTGTCGATGTTGACCTGCATATCCTCTGCTTGCGCCAGCATGTCCGCCGCGCGATCCTCGTTGAACTTGCGGGTCATGTCCTGGCTGACGGCCTGCATGCCGAGCATGTAGCCGAAGGTGGAGTGTTCCATCGGAATACCCTGCGGCCGGGTTATGGACATGACGCGCGAGACACCCTCTACCCCGGTGACCCGCTTGGCGATTCGCTCGATCACCAGAAAGTCCCCGGAGTTTCGAATGTCGTGGTCTGTTTCGATCATGAGCATCTCGGGGTTCATCCGCGCGGAGGGAAAGTGCCGGTCCGACGCCAGGAACCCCTGGTTGGCGGGTAGATCCGCGGGCATGTAGGCGCGGTCGTTGTAGCCGGGCTTGTACCCGGGCAGGGCGAGGATGCCGACCAGCGCGGCCGCAGTCGCGGCGATCAGAATCGGCCCTGGCCAACGGCTCACGGCCGCACCGATTTTGCGCCAGCCGCGTCCCCTGTTGGCTCGCTTGGGTTCCAGCAGCGTGCCGAACCGCCCCGCCACCGCGATGACGGCGGACCCCATCGTCAGCGAGGTGATGACGACGATGGTCATGCCGATCCCCAGCGGAATCCCCAACGACTGGAAGTAGGGCAACCGGGTGAAGTGCAGGCACAACGTGGCGCCCGCAATCGTCATGCCCGAGCCGAGCACCACATGCGCCGTGCTGCGAAACATGGTGTAGTACGCCTGTTCCCGGTCCTCGCCCGCGCTGCGCGCTTCCTGATATCGGCCGATCAGGAAGATCGCGTAGTCGGTGGCTGCCGCGATGGCCAGTGTCACCAACAGACTGGTGGCGAAGGGCGACAGGCCGATCAGACCGTGATAGCCCAGGAACGCCACGATGCCCCGGGCCGACGCCAGCCCGGTCACCACCATCGCCAGCGCCAGCGCCACGGTGGTGATGGATCGGTAGACCGTCAGCATCATGGTGATGATGACGACGAACGTCAGAGACTCGATCATGTGCATGCTGCGGGTGCCGGCCTTGTCCTGATCGGCCGCCAGCGCCGCACCGCCGGTCACATACGCCTTCACACCCGGTGGCGCGGTGACACTGTCTACTGCTTGGTTGACCGCTCTGACCGATTCGTTGGCCAGCGCCTCACCCTGGTTTCCCGCGGTATAGATCTGCACGTACGCGCTCTTGCCGTCCGGGCTCTGGGCTCCGGCGGCGGTCAGGCGATCACCCCAGAAATCCTGGATGTGCTCGACATGGGTGGTGTCGGCCTTGAGCTTGGCGACGATCTGGTCGTAGTAATGGTGCGCATCGGCACCCAGCGGCTCGTCGCCCTCGAGGACCAGCATGACCGAGCTGTTGGAGGTGAACTCCTTGAACACCTCGCCTTGGCGTTTGACTGCGATCATCGAGGGCGCGTCGTCCGGGGTCATCTGGACCGCGGCCATTTCGGCGACCTTCTCCAGCTGGGGGACGGTCACGTTCGCGAGAACGATGATCCCGATCCAGCCCAGCATGATCGGAATAGCCAGTCGCCGAATCCATTTCGCCACCGCCCCCGGCTTGGGACGCTCCGCAACAGCGGGGATGGTCTCGGTGGGCGCCTCGGGCGGGAAGTTGTCCGTAGAAGTGCTCATGCAGATTTCACCAAGCAGAAGGTCAGGGCGCTGACGCCGGTGGCGGTTCTCTCGTCTTTGAGCTCGTTGTCGATGCTGATGCGGCAGCCCAGGGTGGAGCCCTTGCCCTGCGCGTAGAGGTTCGGCGATACCGCGGACAGCGTGGTGCTCAGGGTCACCGACCAGGGCAGTGTCGCGGCGTCGACGTGCTGGGGCCTGCTGTCGAGGTCGAGGTATCTGATGTCGGCTGTCGCGCCGGGTTCACCGAAGACCTCGTAGGTGACGACCTTCGGGTTGTAGGGCTTGGTGTCGTCGACTTTGGTGCTGATCAGATGCGAGTTGTCGCCCCCGAAATAGGTGCGCAACCGCAGCACGGTCAGCGTCCCGAGCACCACGACCGCCACGATGAGCAGCGGCATCCACGCCCGCCTGAGCGCCTTCACCGAGCGGATCCGACCTTGCCGGTGGCCTTGCTGACCACTACCAGGACATGGGTGTCGGCCGCGAACCGATTCGCGGTGGCGCCCAGTTCGGCGATCGCATCGAACAACGGGTGGTCACCGGCCACGATCTCCGGCGCGTCAACCACATAAGCCGTGACGCCCGGGGACAACGTGGCCTGATCGGAGCGGGAAAGCCTGTGCACCTGTGGGTTCAGCATCGGCGACGCCCTTTCTGTCCAGATCTGCGGTTAAGCGTGACGGAAAGTCAAGTTATACGATCAGTAAAGTACAATCAAGCAATCGGTCAGCACAACCGTGCGGCGTGGCTCACGTCCGTGAACGGTCGACTCCGACAGCAGGGAGACATGGGAGTGGCGAAGACGATGGCGCCGCGGGGATTCGCGCGGGAGCGCGTATTAGAGGCCGCGCAAGGACTGTTCGCCGAGCATGGGGTGAGCGGTACCTCGCTGCAGATGATCGCCGACCGATTGGGCGTCAACAAGTCCGCGGTGTACTACCAATTCCACTGCAAGGACGACATCGTGGTCGAGGTGTTTCGCCCGGTGTTCGAGGACATCGCCCGGGTGGTCGCTATCGTCGAGGCCATCGACTCCCGCGAGGTTCAGCGCGAGGCCGCCATCAGCGGCATCATCGAACTGGCGGTGCGGCACCGTCGCACCACGGCCCTGGTCCACACCGATCCCGCCGTGGTGGGAGTCGTCGAGGCCATCGGAGACTTCCGGGACGCCTCCCGGCGCTTGCAGACCATCCTGGCGGGACCACAGCCCGACCCGGCCACCCTCATCGCGATCGCGGTCCTGGTGCCCGGAATTCTCGGCGCGGCAGCCGATCCCGCGGTGTCGGACATCCCCAACGAAGAACTGCACCGGATGCTGTTGGACTGCTCGCGGCGACTCTTCACCACCTGACGCGGATGCCGGTCAGGAGCCGGACGGCTCCAGCACCTCGACGCCGACGTAGGGCACCAGCGCCTGCGGCACCCGCACACTGCCGTCGGGCTGCTGGTGGTTCTCCAGGATCGCCACCAGCCACCGGGTGGTGGCCAGGGTGCCGTTGAGCGTGGCCGCGGTCTGCGGCTTGCCGTTCTCGTCGCGATAGCGGGTGGCCAGCCTGCGCGCCTGGAAGGTGGTGCAGTTCGACGTCGACGTCAGCTCCCGGTAGGTGCCCTGGGAGGGCACCCACGCCTCACAGTCGTATTTGCGGGCGGCCGAGGACCCGAGATCGCCTGCGGCCACGTCGATCACCCGGTAGGGCACCTCGATGCGGGCCAGCATCTCGCGCTGCCAGCCGAGCAGCCGGTCGTGTTCGGCTTCGGCGTCCTCGGGCCGGCAGTAGACGAACCCCTCGACCTTGTCGAACTGATGCACCCGAATGATGCCGCGGGTGTCCTTGCCGTAGCTGCCGGCCTCCCGGCGGAAGCACGACGACCACCCCGCGTAGCGCAGCGGCCCGCCCGACAGGTCGAGGATCTCGTCGGAGTGGTAGCCCGCCAGCGGCACCTCGGAGGTGCCCACCAGATAGAGGTCGTCGGCCTCGAGTCGGTACACCTCGTCGGCGTGCGCACCCAGAAATCCGGTGCCGGACATGACTTCGGGACGGACCAGCGACGGCGTGATCATCGGGGTGAACCCGTTGTCGACGGCCAGTCGCACGGCCAGCTGCAACAGACCCAGCTGCAGCAGCGCGCCCCGGCCGGTCAGGAAGTAGAACCGCGAACCGGAGACCTTGGCTCCGCGTCCCATGTCGATCAGACCCAGCGCCTCGCCGAGCTCGAGGTGGTCGCGCGGGTTCTCGATGGCCGGCGGCTCGCCCACCACGTCGAGCACCGCAAAGTCGTCCTCGCCGCCGGGGGGCACGCCGTCGATCACCACGTTGGCGATCGCCATGTGCGCAGCCGTGAACGCCGTCTCGGCCTCGCCCTGGGCGGTCTCGGCGGCTTTGACCTGCTCGGCCAGCTCCTTGGCCCGGGCCAGCAGGGCGGGGCGCTCCTCGGGCGAGGCCGCCCCGACCGACCGGCTGGCGGTCTTCTGTTCGGCACGCATCGAGTCCGCGGCCGCGATGGCGGCACGACGTGCGGTGTCGGCAGCCAGCAAGGCGTCCACCAGGGCCGGGTCCTCGCCGCGACCCACTTGGGAGCGGCGGACACGGTCGGGATCTTCACGCAGCAGCTTCAGGTCGATCACGGCAAAACCCTACAACCTGGCCGGCGGCATCACTTTCGCATCATTTGTCACGCGCTCGCGGCTGCCTGTCAGAATGGACGCGATGTCAGAGGCAGCCGACCAGGAGAATCCACCCGCCAAGCGGGTGTCTTGGCGACGCACGCTCCAGGCCGCCCCGACGCGCCGCGCTCTGTTGCTGACCGCGCTGGGCGGGCTGCTGATCGCCGGTCTGATCACCGTGGTGCCCGTCGTCGGCGACGGCACCGGCGGGCTGCTGGGCCGTCTGAACGCCGAGCCGGCACCGGGAACGGGCGGCAAGGGCGCCGGGCCGGGACTGGGGCTGGGCACGGTCAAGGGCAACGAGGCGATCGACCACGCCGTCGCCGGCGACTGCCTGAACTGGCCGGACAACGACTTGGACGCGGCGACGATCGTCAGCTGCGCCGACGAGCACAAATTCGAGGTCGCCGGCCCGGTGGACATGAAGATGTTCCCCGGTGCCGAGTACGGCCCGGATGCCCCGCCGCCGTCGATGGCCCGCATCGAGCAGATCACCCAGGAACAGTGCGAGTCGTCGGTGCGCCGTTACCTCGGCGCCAAGTTCGACCCGCACAGCAAGTTCGTCGCCAGCATGCTGTGGGCAGGCGAACGCGCGTGGCGCCAGCATGGTGAGCGCCGGATGTTGTGCGGACTGCAACTGCCGGGCGTGGGCGGCCAGCAGACCGCGTTCGTCGGCAAGATCGCCGACATCGACCAGTCCAAGGTCTGGCCGCCGGGCACCTGCCTGGGCATCGATCCGGCCACCAACCAGCCCAACGACGTTCCGGTGGACTGCGCGGCGCCGCATACCAAGGAGGTCACCGGCACGGTCAACCTGGCCGAACGGTTCCCCGACGCGCTACCGCCCGAGCCCGAGCAGGATGCGTTCATCAAGGAGTCCTGCACCCGGCTCACCGACGCCTACCTGGATCCGGTGCAGCTGCGCGACACGACGCTGACATTGACCTACGCCACGGTCTCGCTGCCGAGCTGGGCGGCCGGCAGCCGCGAGGTGGCGTGCAGCCTGGGCGCCACCCTGGGCAACGGTGGCTGGGCGGCGCTGATCAACAGTGCCCGCGACTCGCTGCTGATCAACGGCCAGCCTCCGATTCCGCCGCCGTCGATTCCCGCGGAGCGGCTGAACCAATTGCCCGCGGGTAGCCAACCGCGGTGAGTGTCCAGATGGACCCAGGCCGGTTCGACGATCTGGTCTCCGACGCGCTGGATCTGATTCCGCCCGAGTTGGCCGCCGCCTTCGACAACGTCGTGATCCTGGTGGCGGACCGCAACGCCGAGGAGCCCGACCTACTCGGCCTCTATGAAGGGGTGGCGCTGACCGAGCGCGATTCGAGCTACGCGGGGTCGCTGCCGGACACCATCACCATTTACCGGGATGCACTGCTGGAGATGTGCGAGTCCGACGATCAGGTCGTCGACGAGGTCCGGATCACGGTGATCCACGAGATCGCCCATCACTTCGGTATCGACGACGACCGGCTGCACGAATTGGGCTGGAGCTGACGGTGCCCGGCGCGGCGCGGCACAACGACCTTGTCGGCGCGCAGTGCTATGAACGATCCATGGATGACCACTGCCGAGACTGCCGGGCGGAGCTGGAGCACTGCCACGGCACACTCATCCACCACGTTCACCAGATCGCGGAGTGCACCGAGGAGGGTTGCGCCGGTGAGGTGCTGCCGCACTCGTTCGCCCTCGATTGCGAGGCGGTGGGGTGCCGCTGCGCCGAGGTGTACGCGCTGGCGGTCTAGCTGCTAGCCCATCGGGTCGGTGTCGGATCGCAGCGCGTCGCCGACCGGGTCCGGATGCGGTTCGGGATAGAACGGCGGCGTCAGCGAGCCCCACTGCACACAGCTCCATCGGCCGTCGGTGATCGGAGCCAGCACCACGGCGGTGGCGTTCTCCAGGTGGTTGTCCAGTACGAAACCGCCGTCCACACCCGCCAGCGTCGCGGCCGCCAGCCGGATCGCCGCGCCGTGGCTGACCACGACGATGTCCCCGGTCCAGTCGTCATCGTCGAGATAGCGCAGCCGTAGGTCGGTGACGACCGGCAGGTAGCGGTCGAGCACCTGTTCGGCCGACTCCCCGCCGGGCAATGCGACTCCGGGCTCGCCGGAGTGCCAGCGCTGATAGATCGCGTTGAACTCGGCGATCGCGTCGTCGTCGCTGCGGTTCTCCAGCGCGCCGGCCTGCACCTCGTGGATGCCCTCGAGGGCGCGGGCGGTGACCCCGAGCCGGCCGCTGATCTCGGCTGCGGTCTGAACCGCACGGGCGGCCACCGAATGGGCGACCAGCATCGGACGGTAGCCGCCCTCGGCGGCAAAGGCCCTTGCCTGATCACGTCCCAGCGGAGTCAGGTCCGATCCCGGCGGGCGGGTGTCGAGCCGGCGGTCGACGTTGCCGTAGGACTGGCCGTGGCGCAGCAGCACCAGTCGGCCGCTCATGACCCCACCCCGCAGCGGCCCCCGGGCTCGATCGGCCAGGAACCCAGGTAGCGGACGTCGGCGCCGCTGCGGCGCAGGGCCTGCAGTGCCTCGGCGACCGCTTCGTCATCGAGGTGTCCGACGCAGTCCAGGAAGAACAGGTACGTGCCCAGCTCGGTGCGGGTCGGGCGGGACTCGATGCGGGTCAGATCGATGCTGCGACTTCCGAACTCGGCCAGGGCCGCCGCCAGGGCTCCGGGCGCGTTGTCCAGGCGCAGTACCACCGACGTGCGGTCGGCGCCGGTGCGCGTCGGCGGCGGCGCGGGGGCACCCACCAGCACGAAGCGCGTGCGGGCGTTGGGCTCGTCGATGACGCCCTCGGCCAGGGTGACCAACCCGCGCTGCTGGGCAGCCAGCGCGGTGCTCACCCCGGCATCGACCTCACCGTCGTAGACCTGCTGCGCCGCAGCGGCATTGGAGTTGGCGGGCACGGTTTGGGCCCCGGGCAGGTGCTCGGCCAGCCAGCGCCGCACCTGGGCGCCTGCCACCGGATGGGCGGCCACCGTGCGAATCTCCGTCTCGCCGCGACCCGGCGCGACGACGATCGAGAACCGGACATCCAAGGTGGTTTCGGCGAATATCTGCAACGGAGACCCGACCGCGAGTCCGTCCAGCGTGGGCGTCACCCCGCCCTCGATCGAGTTCTCGATCGGCACACACGCGTAGTCGACGGCGCCGGAGCGCACCGCCTCGAGAGCGGCCGGCGTGCTCTCGGCCGGCACCGGTTGAAGGTCTGCGCCGGGAACCCGTCCGGCGCCGGTCAAGGCGAGCAGCGCCGCTTCGGTAAAGGTCCCCGCCGGGCCCAGATAGCTGATGCGGGTCACCGGACAACCCTATCGGCGCCACCGGCCGGCGCGCTCACCGGCGGCGCCCGGGTGAGCTCATTCCGCAATTTCCTGTTGCGCCCACCGCGGTCATTAATTAAGTTAGCCTTACCTCACTTCGAAAGGTGATTGATGGCCACGACCACAGCAGCAACCGTCCCGACGTCCGCCGAGCGGATTCGCAGCGCCTGTATCCGGGGTCAGGCGCTCCTGGCGATCGCCGACGCCGCCGACACCGCACCGGTCAATGCGCCGGTCTGCCACCTGCTGCGGGACGGTTCGCTGGTGGTCGCGGTCCCGATCGGGGACCCGGTCGCGCAGGCCGCCGCCGACTCCGGTGTGCAGGCGATGCTCGAGCTGACCGATCACGCGCCGTTGCGGCTGCGCGAAAGAGTGCGTGCGCTGGCCTGGATCCGGGGACTTCTGCGCCCGGTGCCCGACCGCGAGATCTCCGTGCTGCTCGACCGGATCGCGGCGGTCGACCCCAACCCTGCTCTGCTGCAAGTCGTCTCACCGCGTTCGGCATCGCACTCCCGCGATGTGGGTGCACCCGACGACAACGATTCCGACATCGACTACGCGCTGCTGCGGCTGACACCCGAGTCGGCGGTGCTGGCCGACGCCACCGGAGCCGAGGCGGTCGACGTGCACGAGCTGCTGGCGGCCCGCCCCGATCCGTTCTGCGCGATCGAAGCGCATTGGCTGCAGCACCTCGACTCGGCGCATCCCGACATGGTCGCCCGGCTCGCCGCCGCCAAACTGCCGCCGCAGCTGCGCCGCGGTCAGGCCCGCCCGCTCGCCGTCGATCGCTACGGCATGTGGCTGCGGGTGGAGGCCCCCGAAGGTGACCGCGACGTGCGACTGAGCTTCCCGCACCCCGTCAACGATGTGACCGGTCTCAACCGGGCGGTACGCGCACTGATGGGCTGCCCCTTTCTCAACGGGCTGCAGGCCCGGCGCCAGGCGCGGTAGCAGATCGACGCCATCAGCCCGCGGCGATTGCGAGCGCAGCGGAACCGGGCGCAGCAGATCGGCGCCATAAGCCCCGCTACCGTGGCGAGGTGACCGAGCTCCAGCCCCAGCGACGCGCCCTGCGGCTGGAGATCGTTGTGGTCCTGGCGGTCACCTACGGGCTGAGCGCCGTCACCGCCATGCTGCAGCTGGCCGATGCGGTGTTGCGCGACCTCGGCGCCCAGCGGATCCCCCTCAACCCGCGCCGGTCCTATTTCGACCTGATCGACCTCGGTCTCAACGCCGCCTGGGCGGCGCAGCTGATCGCGTGGGGTGCACTGGCGCTGTACCTGCTGTGGCGCAGCGGATTCGGGCCCGCCCGCATCGGACTCACTCGGTGGCCCCGCCGCAGCGACCTGGCCGGCGGCCTCGGCCTGGCCGCCCTGATCGGGCTGCCCGGCCTGGGCCTGTACCTGCTGGCACGAACCCTGGGTCTCAACGCCGACGTCATTCCCGCAGCGATCAACGACACCTGGTGGCGCGCTCCGATGCTGGCGTGGATCGCCTTCGCCAACGCGTTCGCCGAGGAAGTGATCGTGGTCGGCTACCTGCTGACCCGGCTACGGCAGCTGCGGGTTTCGCCGTGGGTGGCGCTGGCCTGCTCCGCCCTACTCCGTGGCGCCTACCACCTCTATCAAGGTTTCGGCGCTGGGCTGGGCAATATCGCCATGGGCCTGGTGTTCGGCTACACCTGGCAGCGCACCGGACGGCTGTGGCCGCTGGTCCTGGCGCACGCCCTGATCGACACCGTGGCGTTCGTCGGATACGCCCTGTTCGCCGACCAGCTGGGCTGGCTGCGCTGACCGCTACGGCGGCCGGCGCAGACCTCAGCCCACCGCCCGAGTCACCGTGACGGTGATCGTGCTGGCGCCGGCGTTGGATCCGATGACCAGGACCGCAGCGTTGTCCGCCGAGACCACCTGACCGCCGGTCACGCTGACCTGGTAGCCGTTCGGGAACTGGACATCCGGGATCGAGATCTGAGTCTGCGACCCGGCGTCGAAGTTGCCCGAGCCGTCGGCCATCGCCGTGGAGTAGCTGAAGGAGAAGACGCCGCCGGAGAACGACCAGCTGTTCGGGATTCCGGCGATCACCTGCGGGTAAGGCTGCGCCAGAGTCGCAACGATGGCCTCGTCGACGTTGTCGCCGACCGGCGGCAGGTTGGTGTTGTGCACCAACGAGCCGGCCTCGTTGGTGTAACCCCAGTACAGCCAGCCGAATCTGTGCGAGTCGATCGAGTTGAGCTGGCTGGTGATGGTGTCGGTGTTGTGGGTGGCGCCGAACTCGGTGACCACCGCCGGAACGTCGTAGCGGTCGATGAAGCGCTGGGCACCTTCCATCATCATCCCGTCCCACAGTGAGCAGCCGAAAGCGCTGCCACCGCCCAGGGCGTCGAAGATGCAGTAGTCGTGGAAGGCGAACACCGAGTTGTCGTCGTCGACCGGACGCAGGTTGGTGAGCGCGGTCGCGTTGCCGAACAGCACGTTGGGCTCGTAGTACACCGTGGTGTTCGGGTCGACCGACCGGATCGCCGAGGTCACCTGGTCGTAGAACGGGGTCAGCGTCTCGCGGTCGAAGTGCGCGTTGCCGAGGAAGCTGCCCAGCCACGACGTACCCGGCCACGGCTCGTTCATGATCTCGTAGCCGGCCACGCCCGGGGTGCCGCCCAGGTAGTCGGCGGTGACCTGCCACATCCGGGAGTAGTGGTTCAGCAGCCCGGCTCCGTCCACCTTCTCGTTGGACCAGAACGCATCCCACGCCTGGTTCTGCGCGGGGTTGAGCGCGTAGGCGAACGGGAACGGCTGGGTGGGGTCATTGTCGGCCGGGTTGAATATCGTCGCCCAGTCCGGCGCGCCGTGGCCACCGATCTCCTCGCTGTAGAGGTCCTGGTGCATGTCGATCACGCTGACGATGCCGTGCGCCTTGAGGGTCTCGATGGTCTCCTTGACCGAGTCGAGGTAGGCGAAGTTGTACACCCCGGGCTGCGGCTCGATCTCAGACCAGTACACGCCCAGCCGCACCGCGGTAAAGCCGTTGGCGGCCAGGAAAGCCGCGTCGTCGTCGCCGAAGCCGTTCCCGCCGGGCGAGAACGGCGGTGACTTGTACACCTGGTTGACACCCTGCAGGATGACCACCCGGCCGTCCTGGTCGACGATCCAGTTGCCGGCGGTTCCGAGTTCGGCCGGTGCCCTCTCCGGAGCTCCGTCGAGCGTGCCGAAGTGGCCCACCGCGCCGTGGGTGCCCAGCGATCCGGCGAGGCCGCCGGCCCCGCCCAGCGCGGGCAGGTCGCCCTGACCCAGGTAGACGCCGTTGCCGCCGTCCCCGCCGGTGCCACCGCCGCCGAACCAGATCGAACCGTTTCCGCCGTCACCGCCGTTGCCGCCGAGATGGGTGCCGTCACCGCCGTCGCCACCCGCACCGCCGATACCGAGCATCCAGCCGCGCCCGTCGCCACCGGCCCCGCCGATGCCGCCATTTACGCCGTCGCCACCGGCGCCGCCGGCGCCCCCGACCCCCATGTACCACCCGCCGACTCCGCCGACACCACCGCTGCCGCCTTCGCCGCCGTCACCACCGGCGCCACCGTTGCCGAAGAACCCGGCCGCTCCTCCGGCCCCACCGGTACCACCGACCTCGCTGTTGTCCCAGCCCGCCCCGCCGTCGCCGAACAACCAGCCGCCCGCACCACCGGCGGCATGCTCCGCCGTACCGTCCGCACCATCGCCGATCATCAGGCCCAGGCCCAGCACCCCACTGATCTGGTTGGACACCTCGATGACCGGCGCCATCAACGGGTTGCCGACCAACCAGTCGATACCGGTGTAGAGCGGGCTGTAGACCCAATTCTGGACCAGCGCCGCAACGTCGGGATAGAGCAGGCTCTCCAGGCTCGACGACGCAGCCGCCGAACCGGCCAGCAGGCCATCCCAGTTCGTCGCGGAGGCGAACGCATCCCAGGCCGCAGGGCTGAACACCGCATCCCAGTCCAGGCCGCCGGCAGTCGTGTCCATGAACGGGGCCAGTACCTGCTCGAACACGGCCTCGAAGCCCTCGGCGGCCGCCACCGGTGCCGACGCCAGCGGCAGCACCCCGAACGCCAGAAACGCCCCCGCTGCCGTACCCAGGCCGGCAACCCGGCGGTTCCGCTTCGTGCTGCACTGACGAGTCATCTGTGGGTAGACCTCTCTTCATGACTGGGCCGCGACCGGCGTGGTCAAGATAACGATCCCTTCGGAAAATTACTAACAAAAGCTGAGAACAACGCGGGTGTGGACCGGCGCACCGGGAAGGCCCTACGTCCACCGCTGCGCCGGCCCGGGCCCGGGAGATCGCCTCCGCGCTGCTCGATACGTAGATTGGGCGGGTGAACGGTGATCGCGGGCCGGGTCCGCCCTGGCGCCCCCCACCGCCGCGTCGTGAACCGCCGCCGATGTTGTATCGCGACCCCCGTGGCCGGCCGGTCTCGCCGCCGCCTCGGGCGATCTGGAGGCCAGCGGCGCCCCCCGCGCCGCCACCTCCGCCCGCGCCGCGGCCGCCGGCGGCGCGCGCACCTGCGCCGCGTCCCCCCGCTGCGCGCCGGCGGAGATCGTGGCCACGTCGTCTGCTGGCGCTCGCCGCGCTGGCGGCCTTGCTCGCCACCGCGTCCCTGGTAGGCGCCGCGGCCTGGCTCGACACCGCGCTGCAACGCACCGCGGCGTTCTCCGGTTATGCCGACCGTCCGCCGCCGGCCCGCGGGACGACGTGGCTGCTGGTCGGTTCGGACAGCCGCGCTGACCTCTCTGCCCAGGAGCAGCAGACCCTGAGCACCGGCGGGAACCTCGGCAGCGGACGCACCGACACGGTGTTGCTGGTCCACCTGCCCAGCCCGGGATCCGGGTCGCCAGCCACGGTGGTATCCCTGCCGCGCGACTCCTACGTCACGATCCCGGGCTACGGCAAAGACAAGATCAACGCCGCCTACACCCTCGGTGGCGCCCCCCTGCTGACCCGGACTGTGGAGCAGGCCACCGGCCTGCGGCTGGACCACTATCTCGAGATCGGATTCGGCGGCTTCGCCGCGCTCGTCGATGCCCTGGGCGGCGTCACGTTATGCCCGGACGAACCGATCGACGACCCCCTGGCGGGACTGAATCTGCCGGCCGGCTGTCAGACGGTCGCCGGTAGGGCTGCCCTGGGCTACGTCCGCAGCCGGGCCACGCCGCGCGCCGACCTGGACCGGATGGCCCATCAGCGGCTGTTCCTGTCGGCACTGCTGGCCCGGGTCGCCGATCCCGCCGTGTGGCTCAATCCGCTGCGCTGGTACCGCGTGCCGAGCGCCGCCGCACGCGCGGTGACGGTGGACGACGGCACCGGCGTGGTCGACCTGGCGGCCCTGGGGTGGGCGCTGCGCGGTACCACCACCATGCTGACCGTGCCGATCGGCGAGTTCGTCTGGACCGAGGCCGGCGACGCGGTGGTATGGAACGACGCCGAAGCCACCCAGCTATTCGACGCATTGCGTCGCGATACACCACCCGAATCGGGCACCGACAATTAAGTCAAACCTAATTTCCGACGCGATTTCGCCATTTCAGCGTACCCTATCTTTACTTAGGCAAAGCTGACCTGACTAAGCATCACCTTGGATGCAAACCCGCTCTGACCAGGGTAGTGTCGCGGTCATGATCGAGAACGACAGCCACAAGACGAAATTTCACGCACTGCTGCAAGAGCAGATCTACCACGAATTCACCGCCGCCCAGCAATACGTCGCGGTCGCCGTTTATTTCGACGGCGAGGATTTACCACAATTGGCGAAGTTCTTTTACGCCCAGGCCGTCGAGGAACGCAACCACGCGATGATGCTGGTGCAGTACCTGCTCGACCGCGACATCCGCGTCGAGATTCCCGGCGTCGACCCGGTGCGCAATCAGTTCGACACACCGAGGGATGCGCTGGCCCTGACGCTGGAGCAGGAGCGCACCGTTACCGAGCAGATCAGCCAACTCACCACTGCCGCGCGCGACGAGGGAGACCACCTCGGCGAACAGTTCATGCAGTGGTTCCTGCGCGAACAGGTTGAGGAAATGGCCGTGATGACCCGGCTGCTCCGAGTCGCCGACCGTGCCGGGCACAACCTGTTCGAGTTGGAGACCTTCATCGCACGCGAGGTCACGGTGAGCCAGGAAGCCGGCGCACCGCGAATCGCCGGCGGGTAAACCCCTCTCCCGCCGATCAGCCCGCCCGCAACCGCGCCTTGGTTCGGGCGGGCTGATTCGTGGCAATCCACGCGACCCCGACATCCCTGCAGAAGTCGACGTCCTCGTTGCGGTCGACGGTCCAGCAGTACAGCGCACGGCCCCGGGCGGCAGCCTGGTCCACCAGCTCCGGATGTTCGCGCAGCGTCTCGATCGACGGGCCGATCGCAGTGGCACCGACCGTCGTCGCCGCGGTGCCCCCCAGATAGCGGGCGCCTGACCCGAGCAAGACCGTCGGCAGCAGAGGTGCGGCCCGSCGGATCCGCCACACCGCCGCCGCCGAGAAGGACATCACCACCGCGCGCGACCGCGAGGCCGACGCCGGCGCGGCGAGCCCGAATCGCTGCAGCAGCGCGAGCACTTCACGCTCGACCATTGCGCCATACCGCACCGGATGCTTGGTCTCGATGAAGATCTTCACCGGCCGGCGCCAGTCCAAAACCAGCGCAACCAGTGCATCGAGGGTGAGCAGGCCGGTGTCGCCGATGCTGACGCCATCCGGCGAACCCGGCTGCCCCTTGTGGTGCCAAGCGCCGTAGTCGAGGCGCTGCAGTTGCGACAACGTCATCTCGCTGACCAGCCCGACCCCGCTGGAAGTCCGGTCCACCCGACGATCGTGCACGCAGACCAGGTGACCGTCACTGGTCAGCCGCACATCGCACTCGACGCCGTCCGCCCCCTGCTGCAACGCGACGTCGTAGGCGGCCAGGGTGTGTTCCGGGCGGTCGATAGACGCGCCCCGGTGCGCGACCACGAACGGGTGCTCCGAGACGACATCGCCGGCCGGGGTCATGGCCTTACGCTGCCGGTTCCCGTCCGTCGGACTCAAGGGCCGGCGCCGGTGTGGTGACTCCTTCGGCCTTGGGCTCGGCGGCCGGATCCGGCGTCGAGCCCGCGGCGGTGTCGCGGCCGTCGGCCACCACCACCCAGTGGTGAGCCGGCCGGCCCATCGACCGCCGCTCGAATCCCTCGACCACCCGGGCCGCGGTCACCACTGCCGCCAGGCCGAGGAGGTACGCCACCACGGTCGCCACCATGTTGTTGGCAATGCCCTGGGCCCCGTCGGCCCAACTGGTGGCGGTGGCGAAGATCGCGCCCGCGGTACTGGCCGCCCACACGGCCCACCACACCACGATGGGCTTGCGCAGCCGCTCCAGCCGGTCCTCGCGCTTGGCCAGCTCCATGACAAACACCGGCGCCCACGCCAGGTTGACCACCGGCACCAGGCAACCGGCCCACAGCGCCCAGGCCGTACGCGTCTCGGGCAGGTGCAACCGGGCGAAGGCCACCGAACGCCGGGCGAGCAGCCACCTGGTCAGCACCACGGCGCAACTGACCACTGCCGCGATCGCGGCCAGCCCGGCCAGCCGGCCCAGCCACACCGCGCCACCGGCGATCAGGGGATTCAGCAGCATGGTGCGGTTGACGATCATCAGCACATAGATCAAGGCGTGCACCAGAGCCGCGACGCCCAGCGCGGCGACCGCAGCAGCCAGCGTCTTCTCCAGCGAGCGCGCCGAAGGTGCCGGCCGTTGTCCCGGCTTCGACTGTGCTGCAGCACGAATCGGCCCGCCCATCAGCGTCCAACGGGGCATCACCGCATAACGCGGGGTGGGGCCCAGCGGGCGCCGGGCCGGCGGCTGCGGAGGCGGCGGACCGGGCCGCACCGCGATCCAGCGGTAACCGGGCGCGGGCTGCGGCGGCGCCTGCCCGGGTGCTGCCGGCGGTGCCGGGGGCCCGGGCTGGGTCCACTGCAACTCGGCTTCTTGCTGGGGTGTCAGCGGCGCCCACAGCGCGCCGTTGCAGCGTGGGCACCAGGCCCGCTGCTGGTCGCGCACGTTCCACCGCGTCTTGCAGCGGGAACACACCTGGATCACCGCACCAGCCTAGCGGCGACCGCAAGGGCGGCGGAGCCGACCGCAGCCGGGTCGACGCCCTCAACACCGCGGCGACCGCAAGGGCGGCGGAGCCGACCGCAGCCGGGTCGACGCCCTCAACACCGCGGCGACCGCAAGGGCAGCGGAGGCGGGCCGGGCGGGCGACCGGCGAATGGTGGCGAGGGCGTCCCTAACGGCCCGCGCCGGGCCCGGCAGCTACCACCGGCTATCCACAGTTTCCACAGGTTTATCCACACACCAATCGACAGCGGCACGGGGCGTGATGTGCTTGTTACATGCCGACAGACGCATCAGTTGTGGATAACGCGGCGTCATCGAAGCGAACCGACTAACAGCGCCGAGCGAAATCGATTGATTAGCTAAGCAGCCGCCTACCGCCCGCATTCGGCCGCCCGGAAGCCGTGGAGCGTATCGATGCAGGTAAGTCGGGTTATCCAGGTGAATTTTTCCACTGTGCGAACAAAGCGCTATGATCGCCGTCACAGAACGGATGTGATGCGCCTCACGGGGGTGGGCGCACCGCGAGATTTGGGGGCAAGACAGATGACGGCAAGGCCGATCGGACCAGGTCCCGTCGCAGCGACGTCGGGCTGGCATTCGGGATCGTCCACTTACAAGCGCGCCTATCTGCTGGCGTCGCTGCGTGCCGGGGTGATCGCCCTCGTGCTGCTGACTTTCCTCGTTGTGCTCGTCCTGACCTGAACCTCGGCTGAGCTTTGCGGTCGGCTGACGGCGCGGCCCAACTCCACCCGTTGTTGCGGTACACCCGGCGTTGGAGCAATGTGGTTGCCGGTGGCCCCCTCGGACCGCGACCGCGGTGACGTGGGGTGCCGCTAGACCGTCAACGCCTGTCGACAATGATCAACGGTGACTGACACCGGATCAGTACCGAAGGAAGGAACCCCGTGGCCGACTACACCCTGCCGGACTTGGACTGGGATTACGGAGCCCTTGAGCCGCACATCTCGGGCCAGATCAACGAACTGCATCACAGCAAGCACCACGCCGCCTACGTTTCCGGCGTCAATACCGCACTGGAGAAGCTCGCGGAGGCTCGGGCCAACGACGACCACGGCGCAATCTTCTTGAACGAGAAGAACCTGGCGTTCCACCTCGGCGGGCACGTCAACCACTCGATCTGGTGGAAGAACCTGTCCCCCAACGGCGGTGACAAGCCGACGGGCGAATTGGCCGCGGCCATCGACGACGCGTTCGGGTCGTTCGACAAGTTCCGTGCACAGTTCACCGCGGCCGCCAACGGCCTGCAGGGTTCGGGCTGGGCGGTGCTCGGTTACGACACCCTCGGCGGCAAGCTGCTGACCTTCCAGCTCTACGACCAGCAGGCCAACGTGCCGCTGGGCATCATCCCGCTGCTGCAGGTCGACATGTGGGAGCACGCCTTCTACCTGCAGTACAAGAACGTCAAGGCCGACTACGTCAAGGCGTTCTGGAACGTGGTCAACTGGGCCGACGTGCAGTCGCGTTTCGCGGCCGCCACCTCGAAGACTTCGGGGCTGATCTTCTAGCCGGACAGTCGTCAAGAGTGGGGCGTCGCGCCGTGGGCGTGGCGCCCCACTTGTTTTCTACGGCGGTTCCAGCTTCGCCTGTCCTCCGTCGAGCCTCGCTGAGCCACCGGCTTTTTTCACCGTTTCGTTATCCGCCGCCCCGCCGTGTCACCTTGAATCCGCCTGGCGGGTGCCGCATGCTGCCAGACAACCCCACCCGCTGAAATGCGAGCAGGCGAATCAGCCAACAAGCCAGAATGTCGCGGAGGGTGCGCGATGGAGACGACAGGGTCCGGCCGGGCGATCGAAGTCGCCCCGTTTCACTCCCGTGGCGAGCTTCACGGATTCGTGGTGTTCGGCCGTTGGCCGGATTCGACCAAGGAATGGGCACAACTGCTCAGCATCGCCGTCCGGGTCGCTTCGATGCCCGGATTGCTGCCCACCACAACGGTGTTCGGCACGCACGAGGAGCTACCCGACAATCCCGGCCCGGGCACCGTCGGATTGTTGCTGGCCGAGGGCACCGTCACCGGCGAGTCGGCGATCGCACCGGGGTACTTCGCCGGCCGGCAGCCTTCCGCGCTGCTGATGCTGCACCCGCCGTCGGAGACCATTCCCTCGCTGCCCGAGTGTCGGGGCGCCGCGTCGGGGTGCATTCTGCTGCCCGGCCTGCCCTACCTGGGCCTGGAGCATCGGGCGGCCTGGGTCGAAGCAGAATCCGACGGCACCGTCACCTCGATGGTGAGCCGGGTCGGCGTTGACCCGGTCAGCCACCCCGATACCGCGATCCTGGCCATGCTGCTTGCCGCATAAAGCAATTCGCGTGGAATTGTCCCCGTGCCGGATCATCGGATTCGGCCCGCCGAAATTCCCTGTCGCCTGGCGGCCGCGCAGTGCAGTCACTAGCCTCGGCAGCTGACGAAAGGGCGTCCCCGCATGCTTGCCGCCATGCTGATCAGCCTGGGCGTGGTCTTCCTCGCCGAGCTCGGCGACAAGTCTCAACTGATCACCATGACGTACGCGCTGCGGCACCGCTGGTGGGTGGTGCTCAGTGGCGTGGCCATCGCGGCCTTCGCCATCCACGGCATCTCGGTGACGGTGGGGCACTTTCTCGGACTGACGCTGCCCGCCCGTCCGATCGCCGCTGCCGCCGGCGTTGCCTTCATCGGTTTCGCGGCGTGGACGTGGCGCGAAGGAAGCAGTTCCGCACCCGGGGGAACCGCGGTCCGCGAGCCCCGATTCGTACTGTTTGCGGTGGTGTCCTCGGTGCTGTTGGCCGAGCTCGGGGACAAGACGATGCTGGCGACGGTTGCGCTGGCCAGTGACCGCAACTGGCTGGGCGTGTGGCTGGGCGCGACGATCGGGATGGTGCTCGCCGACGCTGTCGCGATCGCGGTCGGCACGGTGCTGCACCGGCAGTTGCCCGAACCCTTGCTGCACGCCGCGGCCGGACTGCTCTTCCTGTCATGCGGCTTGTGGATTCTCTTCGATGAGGCGCTGGGCTGGCGGCCGGTGGCCATCGCCTCGGTCGCCGGATCGGTGGCGGTGGCATTGGGGGCAGCCCTTTGGCGGGCTTCGCTGCGCCGTGCCGCACCGACCGCCGGAGACGGTTCCGCCACTCGGTAGCAAATCCCGCCGACAACGCCACACACGGTGGAAACTTCACTTCGCCGGAGTGGCTTCCAGAGGCGAGGACCAACGGACCGGTCTTGGTGGATCTCTTCGTTCGTCGTTGCCGACGCAATTGTGCGAGCTACGACAAGAAGATACGGTCCACAGCGACCTCTACGAAGAGCCGAATGAACTGCACCCGGCCCGATCTCGTCCTTCAAGATCGAATTCGCTAGACAAACGCCCTTGGTTGTGTCGGTAACTATCGCTACGATGATCAGCAAATCATCAGGCGCTACCGCTTCCCCCTCGCGGAGCGCCTGTCGCCCGCCCTGCCTACCCCCTGGAGGTCCTATCGATGAGCGCGACGTTCGCTGTCCGCTTGAATCGCCTTTTCGAGGTGGTCTATCCACCCGGCCGCGGACCGCATACGTCCGCCGAGGTAATCGCGGCACTCAAAGCGGAGGGCGTCACGATGTCGGCCCCCTACCTTTCGCAGTTGCGCTCGGGCAATCGGACGAACCCGTCCACCGCCACCATGGCCGCGCTGGCCAACTTCTTCCGGATCAAGCCTGCGTTCTTCACCGACGACGACTACTACGCCAAGCTCGACGCCGAGCTGTCCTGGCTGGACAGCGTCCGCGACGCCGGAGTACGGCGCATCGCGACCCAAGCGGTCGGGCTCTCACCGGAGGCCCAAGAGGATGTCCTGGCCCGCATCGACGAGCTTCGTCGCAAGGAGCACCTCAGCGTCTGAGGCCTCGGCGCCGCGATTAGGGTGGCTTGATCGGTTCCAGCGAGACACCGGGGAGGCGGCCGCGATGGGCCTGTTCAGAAAACGCAAGAGCCGCGCAACCCGGCGTGCCGAAGCACGGGCGCTGAAGGCCGGCGCCAGGCTTGAGGCGCGGCTGGCCGCCAAGAGCGAGGCGAAACGCTTCAAGGCCAGTCAGCGCGCGGACGCCCGTGCGCTCAAGGCTCAGATCAAGTCCGACCGCGACCGGGACCGCACCGCACGCAAGGCCGCCGAAAACCAGCTCAAAGCCGCCCGCGACGGCCGCATCCTCTCGCCCGCCCGGGTCCGCCGCACGCTGGTGGTCACCCGAATGCTGGCACCGGTCGTCGTGCCGCTGGTGTACCGGGCCGCAATGGCCGTGCGCGGCCTCATCGACGAGCAGCGAGCGGCCCGACTCGGGGTGCCGCTGGACCGCGTGGGCGAGTTCTCCGGACCCGCCAGACACACCGCCCGACTCTCGGCGCGGATCGCCGGGGCGGAGAAGACGCTGCGTCTGGTGCAGGACCGCAAGCCCAAGGATTCCGAAACCAAGCAGTTCGTCGCGGCGATCACCGACCGCTTGTCGGACCTGTCGACGGCGGTGACTGCCATCGAGACCATGCCGGGAGAGCGACGCCGAGTGGCCTCCGCCTCGATCAGCGACCAGCTCGATGGGATCGACGCCGATCTGATGGCCCGACTGGGGCTGCCGTCATGAGCACGGCGGTTGAGCGAGGCTCGACGGAGGAGAGGCGGAGCTGGGACCGCCGCATGAGCACCAGCGTGCGCGCCATGGCGCTGGCCACGGCGATCACCGCAGCGTGCTTCGGTTCCGCCACGCCGGCCTGGGCGCACGTGCACGCCAGCAGTCCCGGCGCGGTGCGCGGCGGGGTTGCAATGGTCACTTTCGAGGTTCCCAACGAGTCGCCGAACGGTTCTGCCACAACGGAACTCACCGTGACGCTGCCTGATGTGGCCTCGGCTCGCACGGAGACCAAGCCCGGCTGGACCGCACGCCTGGACCGCGACCCCCAATCCGGGGCGGTGCGCTCGGTGACCTGGACCGCCTCGGCGGGCGCCGGCATCGGTGTCGACCAGTTCGGACTGTTCCGGATCGCGATGCGACTGCCCGACACCGAGACGGTGAACTTCCCATCGGCACAGCGGTACGCCGACGGCACCGAGGTGCGCTGGGACGAAACTCCCCCACCCGGCGGCGGTGAGGCGCGGCACCCGGTGCCCACGCTGCAGCTGGGGACCGGCCCCGCCTCGGCGACCGAACACCACGCCCAGCACCCGGAGCCGGCCGTGTCCGCTGGCCCGGCGCCAGAGGCGGGATCCGAGGCCGGCGAGCACCGCGGCGACAATGCGGCCCGGCTGCTCGGCGGCGCCGCCCTGCTGGTCGCTGCGCTGGCTGCGACGATCGCCCTGGGCAGGCGGCGGGCGTGAGGCGGGCGTTGCGCGGCGCACTGGCGGGCATGTTCCTGCTGGGGATGCTGCTCGCGGCCACCGGGGTGGCCGCCGCGCACGCCGTGCTGGTGTCGAGCGACCCAGCGCGGGACGCGGAACTGTCGCGCGGCCCGGAGCGCGTCAGCGCGACCTTCAACGAGCAACTGCAGTCGGACTTCGCGGCCATGACGGTGGTCGGTCCCGACGGTCACCTGTGGTCCACCGGGGACACCCGGGTGGACGGCGCGGTCGCCAGCGTCGCGGTGCGCCCGCTGGGGCCCACCGGGACCTACACGGTCCACTATCGGGTCACCTCCGCCGACGGGCATGTGGTGTCGGGTTCGTGGCCGTTCCAGCTGACGGTGGCCGGCACCGGGGAGCCCGGCCCCGCGGTCACCGACCGTAGCGACGCCGCACCCGCCATTCCGCGCCGCTACGCCGACCCCCAGGATGACCTGCCGATTTGGCCCTTCGTCGCCGGCGCGGTGGTGCTCGTCGGGGCCGGTCTGTGGTTCAACCGGCCTCGATCCTGACTTTCGGCCCGGGGTCGCGCCGGCCGATGCTGGCATGATGGGAGCGTTGCCTGACGCCGAGTTGATCTGAGACCAGAACCCCGCCAGAGGAGCTGCCGTATGACCGAACCGCAAGGCCAGCCCGACCACGAAGCCGCTGCCGCGCCCGAGCCGGTTACTCCGGCTGCAGCCGAACTGCCGGCCGAGCCGCCGGCTCCGGCGCCGCAGAAGACGCCCGCGAAAAAGGCACCCGCCAAGAAGGCCCCGGCGAAAAAGGCGGCCGCTAAAAAAGCCCCGGCCAAGGCGGCCAAGAAGGCGCCAGCGAAAAAGGCGCCCGCTAAGGCCGCCCCCGCAGCGCCTGTGCCGGCCCCACCGGTGCCCGCCACGCCGGCGGTCGCCACCAACGGCTCGGGCCACCTCGCTGAGGGCGCCAAAGAAACGGCGGCCCAGGCAAAATCCACGGTGGACTCGGCCCGCAATCCGCTGAGCACGCCGGTTTCACCGGCACGACGTTCGCCCGGCCCGCTGCTGGCCGCCGGAATCCTCGGCGTGATCGCGCTGCTGTTGCTTCGCCGCCTGCGCGCGCGCCGGGGCTGACCGGCGTGACGGCACGCTTCCGGCCCACCGCCGACCTGGTCGACGAGATCGGCCCCGACGTGCGCAGCTGCGACGTTCAGTTCCGCCAACTCGGCGGGCGTACGGAGTTCGCCGGTCGCATCAGCACCGTGCGCTGCTTCCAGGACAATGCGCTGCTCAAATCGGTGCTCTCAGAACCGGGCGACGGCGGGGTGCTGGTGATCGACGGGGGCGGCTCGCTGCACACCGCGCTGGTCGGTGACGTCATCGCCGAGCTGGCACGCAGCAACGGCTGGGCAGGGCTGATCGTGCACGGCGCGGTGCGCGACGCCTCGACCCTGCGCACCCTCGACATCGGCATCAAGGCGCTGGGCACCAACCCCCGCAAGAGCACCAAGACCGGCGCCGGCGAGCGGGACGTCGTCGTCGAGTTCGGCGGTACCGCCTTCGTTCCCGGCGCGATCGCCCACAGCGACGACGACGGCATCGTCGTCGTCTAGGACCGGCACTCCGATGAACGCCACCCTGCGGGCGCGTTGGGAACAGCTCCGCGCGCGCGTCGACGACGCGTGCCGTGCCGCGGGGCGTTCGCCCGGAGACGTCGACATCCTGCCGGTGAGCAAGACCTTCGGTCCCGAGCTGATCCGCGACGCCGTCGATCTGGGCATGCACCGATTCGGCGAGAACAAGGTCCAAGAGATCAAGGACAAGGCGGCGGCGTTGGCCACCGAGGAGGCCGGCCCGGGGATCGACTGGGTGATGATCGGACACCTGCAGACCAACAAGGCGGGCGTGGTGGCACGGTTGGCCGCGGAGGTGCAGTCTTTGGACCGGTCCAAACTTGCGGTGGCGCTCGACCGCCATCTGCGCGCCGAGAACCGCGTCATCGACGTGCTGGTGCAGGTCAAGACCTCTGACGAGCCCAGCAAGTACGGCCTGGATCCCGACCAGCTGCTGCCGTTCCTCGACGAGCTGGCCGACTACTCCACGATGCGGGTGCGCGGCCTGATGACGCTGGCCATCAACACCGACGACCCCGACACCGTCCGCGGCTGTTTCCGCCGGCTGCGCCAGTTACGCGATACCGCGGCCGAACACGGCCACGTCGTGCCGCGGCTGTCGATGGGGATGAGCGGCGATTTCGCGCTGGCCATCGCCGAGGGCGCTACCGAGGTGCGGATCGGGACCGCGCTGTTCGGATCCCGGCCCTACCCCGACTCCTACTACTGGCCGGAGCGCCCTTAACACCGGGCGCCGGCGCCGCCGCCCTCGCGATCGCCGCTAGACGCTTACCGGCGCCCGGTGCTTGCTGAACTTCAGCGACTTCTCGTCCACCTTGCCGTGCCGGATGAGCCGCAGGTCCAGCAGGTAGTTCTGCTTGAGCCGCCACGGAGCCTCCGAGCCCGAGCGCGGCAGGTCGTCCATCGCCCGGCGGAAGTAGCCGGGGCTGAAGTCCATGAACGGCTCTTCCTTCACCGCGGCACCGGGGTGCTGCGGCTCGACCCGGTCGAATCCGTTGTCGTCCATGTAGTTGAGCACCCGGCAGACGAACTCCGAGACCAGGTCGGCCTTGAGCGTCCACGACGCGTTGGTGTAGCCGAAGGTCACCGCGGCGTTGGGCACCCCGGAGAACATCAGGCCCTTGTAGGTCATCGCCTTGGGCAGATCGATCGGCTCGCCGTTGCGCAGCAGCGATGCCCCACCCAGCAGCTGCATGTTCAGCCCGGTCGCGGTGATAATGATGTCGGCGTCGAGTTCCTGGCCGGAGTTCAGCCGGATCCCGGTCTTGGTGAACGTGTCGATTGTGTCGGTGACGACGTCCGCCTTGCCGCTGCGAATGGTCTTGAACAGGTCACCGTTGGGCGCCAAGCACAACCGCTCGTCCCACGGGTTGTACCGCGGCCCGAAGTGCTTCTGCACATCGAAGCCTTCCGGCAGCCGGTGCTTGGCCATCGTCATCAGCGTCTTGCGCATGTACTTGGGAAACTTCCGCGCCAGCTGATACTGCAGAGTGCTGAAGCCGATCGCCTTCCAGCGGTTGGCGAAGTGCGCCGCTTTGGTCGGCAGGAACCGGTTCGCCTGAACGGCGAACGGGTCAACCAGAGGCAGCGCGCCGATGTAGGTCGGCGACCGCTGCAGCATGGTCACATGCCCGGCGCCGGAGTTGACCAGCGCGGGAATCAACGTCACCGCGGTGGCGCCGCTGCCGATCACCACGATCTTCTTGCCGGCGTAGTCCAGGTCCTCCGGCCAGTGCTGCGGGTGCACGATGGTGCCGGCGAAGTCCGCGGCGCCGGGGAACTCCGGCGAGTAGCCCTGTTCGTAGTTGTAGTAGCCGCTGCACGCGAACACGAACGACGTGGTGATCTGCTGTTGCTCGCCGTTGTTGTCGACGGTGACCGTCCACTGGTTGTCGGCGTCGGACCAGTCGGCCGAAACGACCCGGTGCCGGTAGCGGATGTGCTTGTCGATGCCGTTCTCGACGGCGGCCTCATTGATGTAGTTCCAGATGTCTGCGCCTTCGGCGATCGAGTGCGCCGACCGCCACGGCTTGAACCGGAAGCCCAGGGTGAACATGTCGGAGTCCGAGCGGATGCCGGGGTATTTGAACAGGTCCCAGGTACCACCGAGGTTGTCCCGGCTTTCCAGGATGGCGTAGCTCTTGTTCGGGCAGCGGTTCTGCAGGTGCCAGGCCGCGCTGATACCGGAGATGCCGGCGCCGACGATCACAACATCGAGGTGTTCAGTCATGGCGCCAGGTTATCAACGGTGTGTCGAGTCGGTCAACACCCTGTTGAGTAAATCAACGTCGTGTAAAGTAGCGCCCATGGCCAGCCCCAATGCAACCCGTCACGGACGTCGCGCGGCGCGGCCATCCGGCGACGATCGGGAGCTGGCCATCCTGGCCACCGCCGAACGACTGCTCGAGCAGCGCCCCCTGGCCGAGATCTCGGTCGACGACCTGGCCAAGGGCGCCGGGATCTCGAGACCCACCTTCTACTTCTATTTCAAGTCCAAGGACGCGGTGCTGCTCTCGCTGCTGGAGCCGCTCATCGCCGCGGCCGACTCGGAGTTCGTCGGGGCGGTGCAACGACTGCCCACCGACCCGCGCCGGATCTGGCGCAGTGGCATCAAAGCGTTCTTCATCGCGTTCAGCTCGCATCGCGCGATCGCCCGGGCCGGAACCGAGGCACTGGCCACCAGTCCGGAGTTCAAGGCGATGTGGAACGGCTTCATGCAGAGGTGGATCGAGCAGACCGCTGCGATGATCACCGCGGAACGCGAGCGCGGCGCCGCGCCGACGACCATCGACGCCCTGGATCTGGCGACATCACTGAACCAGATGAACGAGCGCACCATGATGGCAGCGCTGGTCGGCGAGCAGCCTTCGGTACCTCACGAGAAGGTGGTCGACACATTGACCCACGTCTGGGTCAGCAGCATCTACGGCCAGGCGTCCTGACGCCGGCCGCAGTCAGACGCTGTCAGAACCCGCCGACACCGAACCCGGCCAGCAGCACCGCGAAGCCGCCGACCTCGCCGATGACCAGCAGCACCATGCCGGCGCGCAGCCGCCAACCGAGCCGCTCGAACTGGTTCGTGGTGTCGCGCAACGCGCCGTGCAGCATGTAACTGCCGATCGCCACGACGAAGAAGAACACGATGACCATTGCCGCGACCATGTTCACCCAGGTCGGCCAGGCGCTGAGTTCCACGAACACCGCGACCAGCATTGTCGCGAAGGAGTACATCAACGCCGCTCGATGTGCGATGTCAACGTAGACGTGCGCCTGGCGACGGTCCGAGGTCGCGATCTGTTGATACTTCCACGCGCCCAACAGCAGAGCGAGCAGAAAGATCAGGCCGGCCGACAACAACGTCACCTTGGTGTCGATGTCCAGATTGATGACCACCGAGTGAGCCTACGTCCCGCCACCTGAGTTTGCGGCTCCGCCGACCTTGCGATCGCCGCGGGGTTCACGGCGGCGACCCGCCGCGGCCGGCCCCCCCGCAAGCGGGAGGTACCCCCACCGCCGGCCTTGCGATCGCCGCTAGGCTCGGCGGGATGCGCTTCGCATTCAAGACTTCGCCGCAGAACACCACCTGGTCCGACATGCTGGCCGTCTGGCGAGCCGCGGACGAGATCGACGTCTACGAGTCCGGCTGGACCTTCGACCACTTCTACCCGATCTTCTCCGACCCGACCGGGCCGTGCTTGGAGGGTTGGACCACCCTGACTGCGCTGGCCCAGGCGACCACCCGACTGCGACTCGGCACGCTGGTGACCGGCATCCACTATCGCCATCCCGCCGTGCTGGCCAACATGGCCGCCGCCCTCGACATCATTTCCGGCGGACGCCTGGAGTTGGGGATCGGTGCGGGCTGGAACGAAGAGGAGTCGGGCGCCTACGGGATCGAGTTGGGCAGCATCTCCGAGCGTTTCGACCGTTTCGAAGAGGCCTGTCAGGTCTTGATCGGCCTGTTGAGCGCGGACACCACCACCTTTGCCGGCACCTACTACCAGCTCACCGAAGCCCGCAACGAGCCCAAGGGACCGCAGCGCCCACACCCGCCGATCTGCATCGGAGGCAACGGCGAGAAGCGCACGCTGAAGATCACGGCGAAATACGCCCAACATTGGAACTTCGTGGGCGGCACTCCCGCCGAGTTCGCCCGCAAGCGCGACGTGCTGGCCGCCCACTGCGCCGACATCGGGCGCGACCCGCAGCAGATCACCTTGTCGGCGCACCTGCGGTTGCAGCCGGATCTCGATTACGGCCGGCTGATCGAGGACGCCGTAGCGCTCGGCGCCGAGGGCCTGGATCTGGCGATCGTCTACCTGCCGTCACCGTACGACCCGGCAGTTCTCGAGCCATTGGCCGAGGCCATTCGCGACTCCGGATTACTGGCATAGATCACGAACTGATAACGGTCAGCAAACTCCTCCGGGAGACCGCGGCCCCCGGCCTGGCCGGACCTATGTGGCGAAGCGCAAGAGTTCGTCGGCGGTTACCAAACGCTCGTGCTTGGCGGGAAACCCTCGGCTTCTGCGCGGATGGCGCAGCAGTGACCAGGCCATACGGCCCATCCGGTATCGGTATATCGAGTTGATGTACACGGCGCTGACCCCCGCCCCGGTTCGGACCAGATTGGAATAATGCGGACCATGTTAACACGTTGTTAACGCGGATCACATAGCTGTCCATTAGACACCCGGCGTGTGGCAAACAACACGCGACGCGCCGATACTTGAGACAGAAGTTGCTTAAGTGACGGGTGAGATTGCGGTCGCGATTCGACCTGGCAGCCCGCATCCTTCTCGCACCGCGTCGCCGCGCCGCGAGCTGAATGCGGGCTACTCGACTCAGCGAAGCGGCGCCGCGGTCGCGGTGATCGGTGAGGGCAATGCGGTGCGGCCCATCAGGTACCGGTCCACGCTCGCCGCGGCACCGCGCCCTTCGGCGATTGCCCACACGATGAGGGATTGACCGCGGCCCATGTCGCCGGCGACATAGACACCCGGCACCGCGGTCGCGTACTCCGCGTCGCGGGCCACGTTACCGCGCTCGGTGAACTCCACCCCCAGATCGGCCAGCAGCGGTGAACGTTCCGGCCCGACGAATCCCATTGCGAGCAGAACCAGGTCGGCTTCGAGTTCGAAGTCGGTACCGTCGACCTTCTCGAAACCGCCGTTGCGGCGGCGCACTTCATGGGCCCGCAAACCGGTCACCTGACCGTCCCGGCCGATGAATGCCTCGGTGTTGACCGAGAACACCCGATCACCACCCTCCTCGTGCGCGGACGTGGTTCGCATGATCAACGGGTAGGTCGGCCACGGGGTGGACGGATCCCGGATCTCAGGCGGCCGCGGCATGATCTCGAACTGATGCACGCACGTCCCGCCCTGGCGGTGCACGGTGCCCAGGCAGTCGGCACCGGTGTCACCACCGCCGATGATGACGACCTTCTTGCCGTGCGCGGTGATCGGCGGCTCAGCAAGGTCGCCGGCCTGCACCCGGTTCGCCCACGGCAGGTATTCCATCGCCTGGTGGATGCCCTTGAGCTCCCGGCCCGGGATCGGCAGGTCTCGCCAGGCGGTGGCACCGCCGGCCAGCACAACGGCGTCGAAGTCTTCACGCAGCTGCTCGACGGGCAGATCCACCCCGACATTCACGCCCGTCTCGAACGTCGTTCCCTCGCTGACCATCTGTTCCAGGCGCCGGTCCAGAATTCGCTTTTCCATCTTGAATTCCGGTATGCCGTAACGCAACAGACCACCGATGCGGTCATCGCGCTCAAAGACGGTCACCGCGTGTCCGCCCCGGGTGAGTTGCTGGGCGGCGGCCAGTCCGGCCGGCCCCGAGCCCACTACCGCGACCGACTTCCCGGTGCGGACCGACGGCGAGATCGGTTCCACCCAGCCCTCGGCGAAGCCACGTTCGACGATCTCGTACTCGACCTGCTTGATGGTCACCGGAGGCTGGTTGATGCCCAGCACACAGGCCGGTTCGCACGGCGCGGGGCAGAGCCGGCCGGTGAAGTCCGGGAAGTTGTTCGTGGCATGCAGCCTGTCGAACGCCTCACGCCACCGCCCGGTACGCACCAGGTCGTTCCACTCCGGGATGAGGTTGCCCAGCGGACAGCCGTTGTGGCAGAACGGAATGCCGCAATCCATGCAGCGTCCGGCCTGCTCACGCACGGTGTCCTCGGCGAAATCCTGGTACACCTCGTTCCAGTCGCCCAGCCGCTCCGAGACCGGGCGGCGCAACGGCAGGATGCGCTGGGTGTTGGTGATGAAACCTTTCGGGTCAGCCATGAGCCGCCGCCATAATTGCCTCCTCAGGATCTATGCCACTGGCCTGCGCCTCGGCGACCGCGGCGAGCACCCGCCGGTAGTCGCGCGGCATCACTTTGACGAAGTCCCTTCCGCGGTTGGCCCAATCGGCCAGGATCGCGCGGGCGGGCACCGAGTCGGTGGCGGCGACGTGTGCCGCCAGCACGTCACGCAGCCACGCCACATCGTCCTCGTCGAAATCGTCGAATACGTCGAGGTCCACCATCTCGGTGTTCAGCCGGTCACCCAGCTGCCGGTCCGGGTCATAGACATAGGCCACGCCCCCGGACATGCCGGCGGCGAAGTTGCGCCCGGTCGGGCCCAACACCACCACCTTGCCTCCGGTCATGTACTCACAGCCGTGGTCGCCGACTCCCTCGACCACTGCTACCGCACCGGAGTTGCGGACCGCGAATCGTTCCCCGACCACCCCGCGCAGGAACAACTCGCCGGATGTCGCGCCGAACAGAATCACGTTGCCGCCGATGATGTTCTCCTCCGCGACGTAGCCGTCGGGCGCGTCCAGCGGGGGCCGGACCACGATCCGGCCACCGGACAGCCCCTTGGCCACGTAGTCGTTGGCGTCGCCAAAGACCCGCAGGTTGATCCCCGGCGGCAGAAATGCCCCGAAGCTGTTGCCAGCCGAACCGGTGAAGGTGATGTCGATGCTTCCGTCCGGCAACCCCTGGGCACCATAGGCTTTGGTGACCTCATAGCCGAGCATCGTGCCGACGGTCCGGTTCACGTTGGATATCGCGCTGGTGAACTTGACCGGGGTACCGGCATCGAGAGCCTCCCGGCTCATGACGATCAGCTGCTGGTCCAATGCTTTGTCCAGACCGTGATCCTGACCGGAGGTGCAGTACAGATCCTGGTTCATGAACGCTGACTCCGGCTCATGCAGGACCGGCCCGAGGTCGAGCTTGTGGGCCTTCCAGTGGGCGCGGGCCAGCGTGGTGTCCAGTGCATTCACCTGCCCGACCGCCTCGTTGATGGTGCGGAATCCCAAAGCCGCCAGGTACTCGCGCACCTCTTCGGCGATGAACCAGAAGAAGTTCTCGACGAACTCCGGTTGTCCGCTGAACCGTTCGCGCAACGCCGGGTTCTGAGTTGCCACGCCCACCGGGCAGGTGTCGAGGTGACAGACCCGCATCATGATGCAGCCCGACACCACCAACGGCGCGGTGGCGAAGCCGAATTCCTCGGCCCCCAGCAGCGCCGCGATGACCACGTCGCGCCCGGTCTTGAGCTGGCCGTCCACCTGCACCACGATCCGGTCCCGAAGTCCGTTGAGCAGCAAGGTCTGCTGGGTTTCAGCCAGCCCGAGTTCCCACGGCGCTCCGGCGTGCTTGAGCGAGGTCAACGGCGCCGCCCCGGTGCCTCCGTCATGGCCGGAGATCAACACCACGTCGGCGTGAGCCTTGGACACTCCCGCGGCCACCGTTCCGACGCCGTTCTCGGCGACCAGCTTCACATGGATGCGAGCCTCCGGGTTGGCGTTCTTCAGGTCGTGGATCAGCTGCTTGAGGTCCTCGATGGAGTAAATGTCGTGGTGCGGGGGCGGAGAGATCAGTCCGACACCCGGGGTGGCATGCCGGACCTCGGCGATCCAGGGATACACCTTGTTGCCCGGGAGCTGACCACCCTCGCCGGGCTTGGCTCCCTGCGCGATCTTGATCTGCAGGTCGGTGCAGTTGACCAGGTACTCGCTCGTCACGCCGAATCGGCCCGAGGCGACCTGCTTGATGGCGCTGCGCCGCCAGGAGCCGTCGGCGTCCGGCAGGAATCGGCCGGCGTGCTCGCCGCCCTCACCGCAGTTGGAACGGCCGCCGATCCGGTTCATCGCGATCGCCAGGGTTTCGTGCGCCTCGGCGGAGATCGAGCCGTAACTCATGGCGCCGGTCGCGAAGCGTTTGACGATCTCGGTGGCCGGTTCCACCTCGTCAAGGGGCACCGGGGGCCGTTCCCCGGTCTTGAATCGCAACAGACCCCGCAGCGTCGCCAGGCGTTCGCTCTGGTCGTCGACCAGCGTCGTGTACTCCTTGAAGACCGAGTACTGGCCCGTTCGGGTGGAATGCTGAAGTTTGAACACCGTCTCCGGGTTGAACAGGTGGTGTTCGCCCTCGCGGCGCCACTGGTACTCCCCGCCCACCGGCAGTTCGCGGTGCGCCCGCTCTTCTGGGCGGTCCAGGTAGGCCAGCGCATGGCGGGCGGCGACATCGGCGGCGATGTCGTCGAGGGTGATCCCACCGATCGGGCAGTACAGGCCGGTGAAGTACTCGTCGAGAACGTCTTGCGAGATACCTATCGGCTGGAACAGCTGCGCTCCGGTGTAGGACGCCCGCGTCGAGATGCCCATCTTGGACATGACTTTCAGCACGCCCTTGCCGGCGGCCTTGGCATAGTTGGCCAACGCCTTCTCGCGGTCGAGGCCTTCGATCAGACCCCGGTCGAGCATGTCCTCGACGGACTCGAACGCCAGGTAAGGGTTCACCGCGGCGGCGCCGAACCCGATCAGGGCAGCCATGTGGTGCACCTCGCGGGCGTCGCCGGCCTCCACCACCAGACCCACCTTGGTGCGGGTCCGCTCGGCGACCAGGTGGTGATGCACCGCCGCGGTGGCCAGTAGCGACGGAATGGGCGCCATAGTCTCGTCGGACTCCCGGTCGGAGATCACCAGGAAGCTGGCGCCTTCGGCGATCGCCTCCGAGGCCCGCGAGCACACCTGCTTGAGGGCTGCACGCAGCCCGGCACCGCCTGCCGCCGGCGGGTACAGGCAGCTGATGACGGCCGTGGACAGGCCGTGCGGGCCCCGGGCACCGATCCGCTGGTCGGGGCTCAGCTTCAGCAGCTTCGCCAGCTCGGCGTTGCTCAGGATCGGCTGGGGCAGCACGATCTGCCGCCAGGTGGGTTCGTCGGTGTTGAGCAAGTCGCCTTCGGGTCCCAGCGCACCCTGCAGGCTGGTGATCACCTCTTCGCGGATAGCGTCCAACGGCGGGTTGGTGACCTGGGCGAACAACTGCTGGAAATAGTCGAACAGCAGCCGGGGCCGCGCCGAGAGCACCGCCACCGGGGTGTCGGTACCCATGGACCCGATCGGCTCAGCGCCGGAGCGCGCCATGGGAGCGAGCACCAGGTTGAGCTCTTCGTAGGTGTAGCCGAACATGTGCTGCCGCAACAGAACCCGGTGATGCTCCATCCGGGGCGCATCGCCGGGAGGCAGTTCGCCGATTCCGATCAGGCACTCATCGATCCACTGCTGGTACGGCCGTTCGCCGGCCAGCGTCGACTTGATCTCGCGATCGGAGATGATCCGCCCGGCGGCGGTGTCAACCAGGAACATCTTGCCGGGCTGCAGCCGCTGCCGGTGCACCACCGTGGCGGGGTCCAGGTCGAGGACACCGGCCTCGGACGCCATCACCACCAGCCCGTCTTCGGTTACCCAGATACGCGACGGCCGCAGGCCGTTGCGGTCCAACACCGCGCCCACCACGGTGCCGTCGGTGAAGGTCATCGAGGCCGGGCCATCCCAGGGCTCCATGAGCGAGTCGTGGTACTCGTAAAAGGCTCGGGTGGGCCCGTCCATGCTCTCGTGCCGTTCCCAGGCCTCCGGGATCATCATCAGCACCGCGTGCGGCAGGCTCCGGCCGCCCAGGTGCAGCAGTTCGAGCACCTCATCGAACCGGGCGGTGTCGGAGGCGCCCGGCGTGCAGATCGGGAACAGCTTGTCCGCGCTGCGTTGGCCGCCTTCAGAGCCGAAGATGTCGGTGCGGATCAGCGCCTCCCGGGCACGCATCCAGTTCTCGTTGCCGGTGACGGTGTTGATTTCGCCGTTGTGGGCGATCCGGCGGAACGGGTGGGCCAGCGGCCACGACGGAAACGTGTTGGTGGAGAACCGAGAATGCACCAGGCCCAGCGCGCTTTGCATCCGCTCATCGGCCAAATCGGGGTAGAACGCCTTGAGCTGCGGCGTGGTCAACATGCCCTTGTACACCATGGTTCGGCTGGAAAGGCTTGGGAAATAGACGGATTCCCGACCCGGTCCGTCCTGACCAGGCCCCTTGCTGCCCAGCTCATGTTCGGCGCGCTTGCGCACCACATAGGCTCGGCGCTCCAGAGCCATACCCGAGGCCCCGCCGATGAACAGCTGCCGGAAGGTCGGCATCGCATCTCGAGCCAGCGCGCCCAACGACGAGTCATCGATCGGCACATCGCGCCAGCCGAGCACCTTCAGGCCCTCCGCCTCGACGATCTTCTCCAAGCCGACACAGGCTGCCGCCGACTCTTTGGCCGACTGCGGGAGAAATGCGATCCCGGTGGCATAGCTGCCTTCGGGCGGAAGCTCGAAGTCGGTCACAGCACGCAGGAACAGGTCCGGAATCTGGATCAGGATCCCAGCGCCGTCACCGCTGTTCGGTTCGGCTCCGGCAGCGCCGCGGTGCTCCAGGTTGAGCAGTGCCGTGATCGACTTATCGACGATGTCGCGACTGCGCCGGCCATGGATATCGACCACCATGGCCACCCCACACGCGTCATGTTCGAACGCGGGGTTGTAGAGCCCCACCCGACTGGGCGCCATCGCCACCTAACCCTTCGCACGTCCTTGTCCGTTGCCCATAGGACAAGCGGTCAAGGGGATTGATCCGTGCGACGTTGAACGGCGTTCCTGCCTGAAAAGTCTCACAGGCAACGTAACGATATACCGCGACCCAGCAAACGTGCCAGTTCGCTGGACAACGAGCCTGCCGTGAGGTTTGTGTTACGTCGACGCAATAACTGGATGATGTCCAGGAAATGTGCACTGCCTATCGTTTGGCTGTCTGCACGCGAAGGAGACCAATATGGCCGCCGACATTTTCAAGCTCGTCGCCGACGAGTCCGTCGAGTACGTCGACATTCGATTCTGCGACCTGCCGGGGGTTATGCAGCATTTCTCGATCCCCGCCTCGGCGCTCGACGAAAGCGTATTCGAGGACGGGCTCGCCTTCGACGGATCCTCGATCCGCGGATTCCAGTCCATCCACGAATCCGACATGCTGCTGCTGCCCGACCCGGAAACCGCGCGCATCGATCCGTTCCGGGCCGCAAAGACGTTGAACCTCAACTTCTTCGTCCACGACCCRTTCACCCGCGAACCCTACTCCCGCGACCCGCGCAACATCGCCCGCAAGGCCGAGAGCTACCTCACCAGCACCGGCATCGCCGACACCGCCTACTTCGGCGCCGAAGCCGAGTTCTACATCTTCGACTCCGTGAGCTTCGACTCCACGATCAACGGCTCCTTCCACAAAGTGGACTCGGTCGCCGGCTGGTGGAACACCGGCCGCACCACCGAAGCCGACGGCAGCCCCAACCTCGGCTACAAAGTCCGCCCCAAAGGCGGC
>NZ_UWOA01000036.1:0-49712 GCF_900604305.1 Mycobacterium sp. P7213 | reverse complement strand
GACCTGCCCGACCCGCCCAAGCTGCCGCCGCCCGCCGGCGCCCCCACCGACCCGCGCCGCAGCACCCGGCGGTGGCATTGGCTGGACCCGGACACCCGCGATGCGCTGTTCGGTCAGGCCCGCGCCCACGGCGTCACCCCGGCCATGACCCTGGCCGCTTCGTTCTCCCACACCCTGGCCAGTTGGTCGAACGTACCGCGCTTCCTGCTCAATGTGCCGCTGTTCGGCCGCGAACCGTTGCACGACGACGTGGACCGACTGGTCGGTGACTTCACCTCGTCGCTGCTGCTGGATGTGGATCTGAGCCAGGCCAGCACCGGCGTGCAGCGCGCGCACGCGGTGCAGGACGCCATGCGCACCGCGGCCGCACACGCCGACTACCCCGGCTTGGCGGTGCTGCGTGACCTGAGCCGCCACCGCGGCACGCAGGTGCTGGCACCGGTGGTGTTCACCAGCGCGCTGGGACTCGGGGAGTTGTTCGCCGACGAGGTCACCGCCGCGTTCGGCACCCCGGTCTGGATCATCTCTCAAGGCCCCCAGGTGCTGCTGGACGCGCAGGTCACCGAGTTCGACGGCGGCATCCTGGTGAACTGGGATGTGCGCGAGGACATGTTCGCGCCGGGCGTGATCGACGCCATGTTCGCCCACCATATCGCCGACCTGACTCGGCTGGCCGGCCGTGACGGCTGGGCGGAACCGGCGGCGGCAGCATTGCCCGCCGACCAGGCGCAGGTGCGCGAGTCGGTGAACGCGGGCACCGCCGAACCCAGCGGGGAAGCCCTGCAGGACGGGTTCTTTCGTCAGGCCGACCGCGATCCCGGGGCGGTCGCGCTGCTGCACGGTTCGGGGGAGCTGAGCTACGGCCGGCTACGTGATCAGGCGTTGGCGGTGGCCGCTGCGTTGCAGCAGCGTGGTGTGCGACCCGGTGACACCGTGGCGCTGCTGGGGCCCAAGGGGGCCGAGCAGATTCCGGCGTTGCTGGGCATCCTGGCCGCCGGTGCGGTCTATCTGCCGATCGCTGCCGATCAGCCGCCCGGCCGCCGAGAGCGGATCCTGGCGCTGGGCGGTGCCGTGCTGGCCCTGGTGACCGGGGAGGCGTTGCCCGCGTTGGAGATTCCGGTGCTGGCGGTCTCCGATGCCGTGCAGCACTCCCGCCTGGCGGACCCGGTTCGCACCGCTCCGTTCGAGCTGGCCTACGTGGTGTTCACCTCCGGCTCCACCGGCGAGCCCAAGGGAGTCGAGGTCAGCCACGACGCCGCCATGAACACCATCGAAACCCTGAGCGCGCGTTTCGGATTCGCTCCGGGTGACCGCAGCCTGGCGCTGCTCACCTTGGATGCCGACATGTCGGTGCTCGATGTCTTCGCCATGCTGCGCGCCGGTGCGGCGATCGTGATGATCGATGAAGCCGACCGGCGCAGTCCCGAAGTGTGGGCGCAGCTGGTGGCGCGGCACCGGGTCAGCGTGCTTAACCTGATGCCGGGGGCGCTGGAGATGTTGGCCGCCACCGGCGGGGAACTGTCGTCGGTGCGTGCGGTGTTGACCGGCGGCGACTGGGTGCGCCCTGAACTGGCGCGACGGTTTGCCGCGCTGGCACCCGGGGTGCGCTTCGCCGGGCTGGGTGGCGCCACCGAGACCGCTATCCACGCCACGCTGTGCGAGGTCGAGGGTGACCCGCCGGCGCACTGGGCCGCGGTGCCCTACGGCATCCCGCTGCCCAACATCGCCTGCCGGGTCGTCGGCGCCGACGGAGCCGACCGCCCGGACTGGGTGACCGGCGAACTGTGGGTCACCGGGCGCGGCATCGCCTCGGGTTATCGTGGCCGGCCCGATCTGACCGCCGAGAAGTTCGTCGAGTACGACGGCCGAACCTGGTATCGCACCGGGGATCTGGCCCGCTACCTTCCCGACGGCACCCTGGAATTCGTCGGCCGCGCCGACCACCGGGTCAAGATCAGCGGCTATCGCATCGAACTCGGCGAGGTCGAATCCGCACTGCGCCGGCTGCCCGGGGTGGCCGAGGCGGTGGTGGTGGCGCTGACCGAACCCGGTGGGCGTGAGGTGCTGGCGGCCGCCGTGCGCGCCGGCGATCCCGCGGTGAGCGTTGCCCGATTGCAGGCCGGGCTGGCCGAGTCGCTGCCCGAGCACATGATTCCGCGCCAGCTGCACGTGGTTTCGGCGATTCCCTACACCGTCTCGGGCAAGATCGACCGGCGGGCGGTGACGGCCGAGCTGGCCGCGGCCGTGGCGGCCGGCGACGGCTACCGGGAGCCGGCCGGTCCGCTGCAGCACGCCCTGGCCGCGATCATCGCCGAGGTGCTCGGCGCCGCCCGGGTCGGAGCAGACGACGACTTCTTCGCCCTGGGCGGCGATTCGGTGCTGGCCACCGCCGCCGTGTCACGCATCCGCACCTGGCTGGACGTCCCGGGCGCGGTGGTCGCCGACATCTTCGCCACCCGAACTGTCGCCGGGCTGGCTGCTCGGCTGGCAGCGGCCGAGGCCGATCCGGGCCGGCTGGACGCGGTGGCCGAGGTGTATCTGGAAGTGGCGCAGCTCGATGCCGCCGAGGTGGCCGACGCCCTGCGATAAGGGCTGGTGGAGCGCGGTCACGGTGTGCCAGCATCGGTGATATGAAAGCGCGCCGATCGCTCCTGTTGCTCGGTGTTCCGGTGGCGATGGCCTTGGCCACGCTGCCCAGCGCACCGGTCGTCGTTCCCGCCGCCTCCGCTGCCGGCTGTCCCGACATCGAGGTGACCTTCGCTCGTGGCACCGCGGAGGCGCCAGGTGTCGGCGAAGTCGGCCAGAAATTCATCGACGCGTTGCGCTCGCAGGTCGGCGGGCGGTCCGTCGGGGTGTATGCGGTCAATTACCCCGCAGGCGAGGACTGGCCGCCATCGGCGTCCGACGGCGCCGGTGACGCGAACGCGCACGTGCAATCCATGGTGGCGACCTGTCCCGACACCAAACTGGTACTCGGCGGCTATTCGCAAGGAGCGATGGTCATCGATCTGATCACCATTGCGCGGGCATCGGTGGCGGGCTTCAACGCCGCGACCTTGTCGGCGGAGGAGGCCGAACACGTGGCTGCCGTCGCGGTTTTCGGCAATCCCACCGACCGGTACCTGGGTGGACCGGTCAGCGAGATCAGCCCCTGGTACGGCGCGAAGGCCATCGATCTGTGTGCAGACGGCGATCCGATCTGCACGCCGGGAGCCCTGGCGCTGCCTTCACACGACGAGATGTTCTCCGCGCCGCACCTGTCTTACGCGCAGTCGCCGATGCCGGCTCAGGCCGCGACGTTCGTGGCGAGCCATCTCTGACGCCGCGGTTATTCGACCACCTCGGAGGCCCAGTACTCACGCAGGCTGGCGATCCGCGCACCGGCGAATTCCAGGATGGCGACTTCCCGCATCCGCTTACGCACGTGCTGGATACGGTCGTCGAACGTCGCCTCCCACTCGGCGATCACCGTGGTGCCGTCGGTGGCGGTGTAGAGGTTGAGTAACCGGGCATCGATGTTGGCCTGGCCCTCGACGACCTTGTGCTGCCAATAGTCGCGGATTCCGGCGCGGGTGCGGATCGGTTCGCCCAGCACCCGCTCGTGGTAGGTGGCGTCGTCGGTGAAGATCGTGACGATGAGCTCGGGGTCCTGTTGCCTCCAGGCTCGCAGGTAGGTATCGATCGTGGTGCGGACGTCCATCAGGGGAGTCTGACCCAGGGCGCGGCCCCGCCTTCGCCGAACGTGCATTCCGTGCCAGGAACGGCGCAGAAAACCGGCCCCAGTGCAGCCCGGTGCGGCGCAAGGGCTGGGACAGGCCCACCGACGCCCGGATTTCCGGCCCGCCGCCGGTAGGGGTAACCTGACGCAGGGAAATTAGGGCAGCCTTTACTAATACTTGCGAGGGGATCGGATGGCCGTCGACGACACCTCGGCCGTCGCGCAGTTCCCCTCCTGGATGGGCCGCTTTCCCGGCCCCGGCGCCCCCACGCTGGTCTTCCCGCACGCCGGCGGAACCGCGGTCAACTACCGCCCGCTGGCGCTGGCCCTGGCCGCCGGTGCCGACACCTACGTCATGCAGTATCCGCAGCGTGCCGACCGTTTCCGTGAGCCGGCCGCCGAAACCCTGCCGGAGTTGGCCCGCAGCCTGTTCGACGCCGCGCCCTGGCATCAGCTCGGGCCGCTGCGCCTGTTCGGCCACAGCATGGGCGCGCTGGTCGCATTCGAATTTGCCCGGCTGGCCCAAAGCCGCGGCATCGAGATCCAGCGGCTGTGGGCCTCAGCCGCCCCCGCTCCCGGCGTGGTGGCCGGGCTGCGCAAGGTGCCCACCGGGGATGCCGACCTGCGCGCCGAACTCGCCCAGCTGGGCGGAACCGACCCGCGAATCCTGGCCGATGAGGAGTTCCTCACCCTGCTGCTGACCCCGGTGCGCTCGGATTACCTGGCGTTCAACCGTTACCAGTGCGCTCCTGACACCACCATCAGCGCCGACATCACCGTGCTGGGTGGCCGCTCCGACGACCGGGTCGGCGCCGACCTGCTGGAGCGCTGGGCCGAGCACACCACCGGCGCCTGGTCGATGTCGCTATACGACGGCGGGCACTTCTATCACTACGACCACATCGAGACCCTGGCGAAGCGGATCATCGCCGATGAATGATCGGCGCCAGGATCCGGTCGTCATCACCGGCCTCGGCGTCGAGGCGCCCGGTGGCATCGACACCGCCGAGCAGTACTGGTCACTGCTGGCCGACGGCCGCGAGGCCCTGAGTCCCCTTCCCGAGGACCGGGACTGGGCGGTGCGCGAACTCATCGAGGGATCGCACCGCGACGGCTTCAAACCGATCTGCAACGCCGGCGGATTCCTCTCCGGCGCCGCCGAATTCGATCCCGGATTCTTCGGTATCGCACCACGCGAGGCCGTCGCGATGGACCCGCAGCAGCGGGTGGCACTGCGGGTGGCCTGGCGCGCCCTGGAAGACGCCGGCATCAACCCTGACGAACTCACCGGCCACGACGCCGGCGTGTATCTGGGTGCCTCGGTCACCGGCTACGGCCCGGACATGGCGCAGTTCAGCGCGCACAGCGGTCACCTGCTGCCCGGCACCGCACTGTCGGTGATCTCCGGCCGGATCGCCTACACCCTGGGCCTGGCCGGCCCGGCGATCACCGTCGACACCTCTTGCTCGTCGGCGCTGTCCGCGGTGCACCTGGCGGTGCAGGCGATCCAGACCGGTGACACCGATATGGCGCTCGCCGGTGGGGTGTGCGTGATGGGCTCGCCCGGCTTCTTCGTGGAGTTCTCCAAACAGCACGCCCTCTCCGACGACGGTCATTGTCGGCCCTACAGTGCCGCCGCCACCGGAACGGTGTGGGCCGAAGGTGCGGGAATTTTTGTGCTGCAACGAAAGTCGGCTGCGTTGCGCGACCGTCGCCATATCTACGGCGAGATCATGGCCAGCCGACTCAACCAGGACGGCCACACCCCCGGCCTGCTCACCCCCAGCGAAGCGGCCCAGCAGCGCCTGTTCCGCCGCGCCTTGGCCGACGCCGGCGTGCATCCCAGCCAGGTCGGGATGATCGAGGGCCACGGAACCGGAACCCGGGTCGGTGACCCGGTAGAGCTGCGCTCGCTGATCAGTGTTTACGGCACCGACACGACAGCCGACATCGGCCCCCGGCTGGGCTCGGTCAAATCCAACATTGGGCATACCCAGGCCGCGGCCGGGGCACTAGGGTTGACCAAGGTGCTGCTGGCCGCCGAGCACCAGGCGATCCCGCCCACCCTGCATGTGCGCGACGGCTGGCACGACGGCATCGACTGGGACGGTCACGGAATCGCGCTGGCCGAGACAATCACCCCCTGGCCGGCGAGTAACGGCCGCCGGATCGGGTCGGTGTCGGCGTTCGGGATGAGCGGCACCAATGCGCATCTGATCGTCGGGGTGGACGACGTTTCCGGGGTCGCCCCGTGCTGAACAACCACCCGACCACGCTGCCCGACGCCCGGATCCCCGTGCTGATCTCGGCACACGCCCGCGACCTGGTGGCTGCCGAGGCCGGCGCCCTGGCGCGCTACCTGCACACCCACCCGGCGGGGGTCCCAGCGGTAGCCCAGACCCTGCGGGCCACCCGCCCGGTGCGCCGCTACCGCGCGGTGATCCGCGCCCGTGACGCCGCCGAGCTCCTCGCGGGCCTCGAGGCTCTCTACCGCGGCGTCGAACACCCGCTGGTGGCCCAGTCGCATCAACCCGAGGCCGCGCGCACCGCTTTCGTGTTTCCCGGCCAGGGGAATCAATGGCCGGGCATGGGAGCCGAACTGCTCGGCGTCACGGCGTACCGCGCTGAGGCGGACCGCTGCCATGAGGCCTTCCTGCGTGCCGGTCACGCCTCGCCGCTGAGCTATCTGCGCGGCATGGAGGACAGCGATCCCGTGGTGGTCCAAGCCGCCCAATTCACCCACGCCGCGGCGCTGGCCGCCACCTGGCGGCATTTCGGTGTGCTGCCCGACATCACCGTCGGCCACAGCCTGGGCGAGGTGGCCGCCGCCTACATCGCCGGCCTGGTGGACTTGGACGCCGCCGTGGCGGTGGTGGCCGCGCGGGCGCAGCTGACCGACCTGCTGGCCGCCAACGCACCGGTCCGATTCGGCATGGCGATGCTCGCCCTGAACGCCGACGCCGCCGCTGACCTCATCGCCGCCACCTCCGGCTGGCTGGAGCTCTCGGTGGTCAACGGCCCCGAGTCCGTGGTCGTGTCCGGCGAATGGTCGGCCATACAGCAGATTCTGGAAGCCGCCGGCCGGCGTGGCGTGTTCGCACGCGAACTGCCGGTGCGCTACCCGGCGCACACCAGCGCCCTGGAGCCGCTGCGAGACCAGCTGACCGAGCAGCTTCCCGATGCGCAATTCCACAGCGCTCCGGTGGAATTCATCGGATCGGTGTACGGCGGGCCGATCCCGCCCGGCACTACGTTCCGGCAGTACTGGTTCGACAATCTGCGCCGGCAGGTCCGGTTCGACTTGGCCGCCGCTGCCGCGGTGGCGCGCGGTGTCACGACGTTCATCGAGATGTCGGCACACCCGACCCTGCTGGTGGCGCTCGGCGACTCCGTGGGTGCCGCCCAGGTGCTGGGCAGCGCCGACCGTGACCAGCCGGCCAATGAGGCGCTGGCAGCCAACGTCGCCGCGGCGGCGATCGCCGACCCCGGCTACCGCTGGCGCGATTTCGCCCCGGCGCAAACTTCCGCGCCGCTGCGGCACTTCCCGCACGCACCGATGCACACCAACCGGCTGTGGGCCGGCGCGGAGACGTCGGTGCCGCGCCATCGGATGCCGGTGGTCATGACCGAAAGCTGGCTGCCGGTCACCGAGCCGCAACAGCGGCCCGCGCGGATAGCCGTCGTCGACTATGCCGGGCAATCGGGTGAACTGACCGCGCAACTGGCGGCGGAACTGGATGCCCTGGACGCCGAAGTGGTCGACCCCGCCGACGCCGAATTCCTGGTTCTGGTGGCTCCGCTCGCCGATGCGGTCGACATCGCCACCGCAACAACCGAGTTCGCCGGGTACGCCGCCAGCCAGACCGTGGTTCAGCCGGGACCGAACTGCCGCCGGGTATGGCTGGTGACCCGCGGCGCCGAGCAACTTGCCGGTGATCCGTCGCCGCGGCCAGGTGCAGCCGCCCTGGCCGCGCTGCACCGCAGCATCGGATTCGACTACCCCGATCACACGTTCGCCCATCTGGACCTGCCGGTGCAGCCCACTGCCGCAGACCTGCGAGCCGCCGGTGCCGCACTGTGGCTGACCGACACCGAGGTCGCGGTGCGTGCGGGGAGCCTGGCGACCCGCCGATTCGTCGAGTCCAGGGCCGCAGCAACCGCGCCGACGATCCCGGAGACCGTGGTGATCAGCGGCGGAACCGGTGCGATCGGATTGGCCTACGCGGCGTTCTGCGCCGAACACGGCGCCCGCGACATCGTCCTGCTCAGCCGCAGTGGGGCCAGCGATGCGAGTACGCCGCAATTGGATGCGCTGCGTGCGCGTACCGGGGCGCGTATCACCGTGATCCGCTGCGACATCACCGATGACGCCGCGGTCGCGGCGGTCGTTGCGCAATATCGACCGGTACCGGCGGGGCTGCTGGTGCACACGGCGTCGGCCGAGGCCGTGGCCACGTCGAAGGTGACCGCTGCGGCAGTCCGGGACGCGTTCGGCGCCAAAGTGATCGGACTGGACAACCTGGCACGGCATTGGCCGCTGGACGCCGGCGCACGCGTGTTGGTCTGCTCCTCGGTGCTGGCGCTGTGGGGTGGTTCGGGACACGGACTGTACGCGGCCGCCAACCGGATGGCTGACACGCTGGTGGGACAGCTTCGGGCGCAGGGCTTGGGCGCCACCTCCATCCGCTGGGGGCTGTGGCGCAGCGTGGCCGTGGTCAGCGGCCAGGAGAAGGACCGGATCGCCCGCACCGGCCTCACGCCGATGGCCCCGGAGGCCGCGATCAGCGCCGGACTCCTTGCCGCGCCGCATGACCCGGCGATCCTGGCCGCCGATTTCGATCGACTGGCGGTGTTCTTCGACAGTCAGGGCGTGCCCTCGCCCTTCGACGCAGCACTGACCGGCGCAACGGTGGACGGCCGGGCCGATCGCCCGATCGGCGAGGTGGTGGCCGACGAACTGGTGACGGTGCTCGGCTTGGAAGGCCCCGACGACATCGACATGCACCGGGCCCTGGTCGACCTCGGCCTGGATTCACTGCTTGCGCTGGACCTGCGCAAGCGCTTGGGGCGGGCCACCGGTTTGCGGGTGGCGCTCGGTCCGCTGCTGGCCGGAATGACTGGAGCTCAGCTGACGGCCACGCTGACCGATGACGCAGCACCGGCCGCGGCTACGGAAAGGACTGTGTTCACCCATGACTGACACCGGCGGTTTAGCGAGGCTCGACGAAGGAGAGGCGAAGCTGGAATCGCCGCAGGGCACCGTCGACCAGGCGACCGACGCCAACGAGCTGCGGCTGGAACTGTTGCGCCGCAGACTCGCCGAACGGGGGCTGGCCACCGCATCTTCGGAGCCGCAGTCCGGGCGGGGCAACGGGTCTGCGCCGCCGGCCATGAGCGACGGACAGCGCCGTATGTGGTTCGTGCAAGCGCTCGACCCGAACGGCGCCCTGGCCAATATCTCGGTCTCCTACCGCCTCACCGGCCCGCTGGACGGCACCCGACTGCGGGCCGCGCTGGCCGCGGTGGCCGCGCGCCACCCCGTGTTGCGCACCGTCTATTCCGTCGACGACGCGGGCGAACCGCACCCGGTGATCGCCGAGGTCACGCCCGGCTTTGCCACACACGACCTGTCCGACCTCGCCGAACAGGCCCGCGCGCTGCGCCTGGAAGTCCTGGCTCAGCGCGAATTCGCCACCCCGTTCCGGCTGGATTCCGATGCCCCGCTGCGACTCACCCTGGTCCGGGTCGCACCGGACGGACACATCCTGCTGCTGGTGGCCCACCACATAGCCTGGGACGACGACTCCTGGGCGGTCTTCTTCGCCGACCTCACGGCCGCCTATGCCGACCCCGATCAGTTCGCCACCCGCGCCCCCGTACCGCACCCCACCGTTGCGGCCGGCTCGGGCCATGACGCCGAGCTGACCTACTGGCGCACCCTGCTGGCCGACCCGCCGGACCCGCTGGAACTGCCCGGCCCGCACGGCTCGGCGATACCCAGCACGTTGCGCGCCGGACTGTGTACCCGCACCCTGCCGGCGGAGTTGATGTCCGACATAACCGAGCTGGCCCGCAGCAACGGCGCGACGCCCTACATGGTGATCGCCGCGGCCCTGTCCGCCCTGATCCACCGCTACACGGCCACCGATGACTTCCTCATCGCCTCACCGGTGCTCAACCGCACCGCCGGCACCGAAGGAGCCATCGGTTACTTCGGCAACACCGTGGTGCTGCGCGCGAAAGTGGACGCCGCCACCCGATTCAGCGAACTGCTGACGCACACCCGCGACGCTGCCCTGGGGGCGTTCGGAAACCAGGGCATCAACCTCGACCGGGTGGTGCGCGAACTCAACCCGGATCGCCGGCACGGGGGTGTGGAACGACTCACTCGGCTCAGCTTCGGTTTCCGCTCGGCCCAAGGGGGCGGCTTCCAGCCGGACGGGATCACCTGCAGCCGAGCCGATTACCGCGGCAAGGTCGCCCAGCTGCCGCTGGGAATCATGGTGGAGGCCGGGCCGGACGGCGCGCTGATCGAGGCCGAGTACCTGCACGACGTGCTCGACGAGGCGTTGGTGGAGCAGTTGCTGCGCCACTTGGTGCGGCTGTTGTCCGCCGCCGTGGCACAGCCGCAGACAACCGTCGGCGAGCTGGACATGCTCGGCGATGACGACCGGGCCTGGTTGGACGCGATCTCTCGCGGACCCGACTTCGTCCCGCCACCGGGGGCGCCGGCCACCCTGGGCGCGCTGGTGGCCGACCGGGCCGCGGCCACCCCGAACGCGATCGCCGTTGTCGACGATCACGGCCGGTACACCTACGCCGAGATCAACGCGCGCGCCAACCGGATCGCACACCACCTGATCGCCGCGGGCATCGGCACCGAAGACAAGGTCGCGGTGCTGTTCGGCCGTTCGACCGATCTGGTGGTCACCGCCCTGGGTATCGCCAAAGCCGGCGCGGCCTACGTTCCCGTCGACCCCGAGTATCCGCTGGATCGCATCGAATTCATCCTCGGTGACGCTCGACCGTCGATCGTGCTGCGGGAACCGCTGACCGAAGACGAGCTGGCCGGCCGGCCCGACACCGACCCGACCGACGCCGACCGGGTACGCCCGCTGCGTCCGGAGAATCTGGCCTACCTCATCTACACGTCGGGTTCGACAGGATTGCCCAAGGGGGTCGAGGTCTCCCACGCCCCGATCACCGAGTACCTGGTCTGGTTCGGCGGCGAGTACGGAATCGACGACACCGACGTCCTGCTGCAGGTCGCATCACCGAGCTTCGACGTGTCGATCGGTGAACTGTTCGGAACCCTGGGAAGCGGTGCCCGGCTGGTGATTCCGCGCCCGGATGGTCTGCGCGACATCGGCTACCTGACCGACCTGCTGCAGCGCGAAGGCGTCACCGCCATGCACTTCGTGCCGTCGCTGCTCGGCCTGTTCCTGTCGCTGCCCGGCGTGAACCAATGGCGCACCCTGAGGCGCATCCCGATCGGTGGCGAACCGTTGCCGGGCGAACTCGCGGACAAGTTCCACGCCACCTTCGACGCCCTGCTGCACAACTTCTACGGCCCCACCGAGACCGTGGTGAACTCGTCCCGACACAAGGTGGAAGGCCCGCAGGGCAACCGGATCGTGCCGATCGGCAGCCCGAACATCAATACCACCATGTGGCTGCTCGACGACGCGCTGCAACCGGTCCCGGTCGGGGTGATCGGCGAGATCTACATCGGTGGAACACATATGGCCCGCGGCTACTTCGACCGCTCCGGTCTGACCGCCGAGCGTTTCGTCGCCGATCCGTGGACGCCCGGCCAGCGGCTGTATCGCACCGGTGATCTTGCCCGCCGCAATACCGCCGGCGAGCTGGAATTCATCGGCCGCGCCGACGACCAGGTCAAGGTCCGCGGCTTCCGGATCGAGCTCGGCGAGGTGGCCTCGGCCATCTCGGTGGATCCCAGCGTCGGCCAGTGCGTGGTCGTGGTTTCGGACCTTCCCGGGTTGGGCCGCAGCCTGGTCGCCTACCTGACCCCCGCCGGCCCGGGCGCCGGAGAAGACACCGTCGAGATCCCGCGGATCCGGGCCCGCGTGGCCGCGGCATTGCCGGAATACATGGCGCCGGCGGCCTACGTGGTGGTCGACGACATCCCGATCACAGCGCACGGCAAGATCGACCGGGCCGCGCTGCCCGACCCGCACCCGATGGAGAGCACCCCGTACCGGGAGCCGCAGACCGACACCGAACACGTGGTGGCGCAACTGTTCGCGCAACTGCTCTCCCGCGACCGGGTGGGTGCCGACGACTCGTTCTTCGACCTCGGCGGTCACTCGCTGCTGGCCACCAAACTGGTCGCGGCGATCCGCGCCCGCTGCGAGGTGGAGATCGGCATCCGGGAGATCTTCGAGGCCAGCACGGTGGCCCGGCTGGCCGCCGCGATCGACCGGGCGCCGGCCGCGCAACCCGGCGAGAACGGGGCCGGTCGACCGCCGCTGGTTGCCGTACCGCGCTCCGGCAACCTTCCGGTCTCGGCGTCGCAGCTGCGAACCTGGTTCGCCTACCGACTGGACCCGGGTGCCACCGGCGACAACATTCCGCTGACGGCCCGGCTCACCGGCCCCTGCGACACAGCCGCCCTGACCGCCGCCATCGGTGACATGGTGGGCCGCCACGACAGCCTGCGCACCACATTCCGCGAGATCGACGGGTTGCCACATCAGGTGATCAACGCCGCCGCAGCGGTGCCGGTGACCGAACTGCACTGCCCCGAAACCGATCCGGGTGCGGTCACAACATGGACGCGGGCCCGACTCGACGAGCAGCGCAGCATCGCGTTCGACCTGGAACGGGATTGGCCGATCCGGGCGGCGCTGCTGCACCTGCCCGGCGACGAACGGGTGCTGTCCCTGGTGGTGCACCACATCGCCGCCGACCACTGGTCGGTCGAGGTGCTCTTCACCGACCTGCTGATCGCCTACCGGTCCCGCGCCGCCGGCTCCGCCCCGGCATGGGAGCCGCCGGCGTTGCAGTACGCGGACTTCGCGCACTGGCAGGGCGAGTTGCTGCGCGACGAGTCCGGTCTGATCGAGGCGCAACGCCGTTACTGGATCGAGCAACTGGCCGGGCTGGCCGACGACACCGGGCCGCGGCCGGACTTTCCGCGGCCCGCCACCGCGAACGGCTCCGGTGACTCGGTCGCCTTCACCGTCCCCCCGCAGGTGCGAGCAGGGCTTGCGGCGCTGGCCCGCGAGACCGGCGCCACCGAGTTCATGGTGGTGCAGTCCGCGGTCGCGATACTGCTGCATTTGGCCGGCAGCGGCGACGACATCCCGCTCGGGGTGCCGATCGCCGGACGCACCGACAACGCACTGGACAACCTGGTCGGGTTCTTCGTCAACATCGTGGTTCTGCGAAACCGGTTGTCCGGAAACCCGACACTGCGCCAGGTGGTGGCCCGGGCGCGGGAAACCGCACTGGGTGCCTACGCGCATGCCGACCTGCCGTTCGACCGGCTGGTGGAGGCGCTCAACCCGGTCCGCACGCTGTCGCGCAACCCGCTGTTCCAGGTGGTGGTCCACGTCCGTGAGGCGGCCGACGTCACCCACGTCATCGACAGTGGGCGCAACGACGTTGAAGGCGACCTGGTATTCCGCACCGTGATGCCCACATTCGACATCGCGCACGCCGACCTGTCGGTGAATCTGTTCACCTCAACCGGCGACGACGGCGCCGGTTATGACGGGCATCTGATCTACCGCACCGACCTGTATGAGCGCGCCACCGTGCAGCGACTGGGCGACTGGCTTGGCCGGGTGCTGGCAACCATGGCGGCCGATCCGGGACGGGCGCTGCGCGACATCAGCCTGGTCGATGACGAGCAGCGCGAGCGCATCCTGCAGCAGTGGAGCCGCGGTGCCGAGATTCCGGCGGACGACCCACAAACGATCGCCGACGTGCTGGCCCCCAGCCGCGGCTTCGACGGTGTCGCCGTGCGCTGCGCCGGAGCCGAGCTCACCTACCGGCAGCTACATGCCCGCTCTGACCGGCTTGCCGAACTGTTGATCGGCGCCGGCGTGAAACCCGGAACCCTGGTGGGCCTGTCGGTGCGCCGTGACCTGGATCTGCCAGTCGCGTTGGTGGGCATCATGAAGGCCGGCGCCGGCTACTTCCCGCTGGACCCGAGCTATCCGCGTCAGCGCCTCGAGTTCATGATCGAGGACGTTTTCGCGTCCGGCGGGGCCAAGGTGATTCTGGTCAGCGAGGCCACCCGCGATGCGATTCCGGCGCCGGACGGTGTGTCGCTGCTGTGTCTGGATGACGCCGACGTGCAGGTGGAGCTGACCAAAGACATTGTCGGGGTGAACCTTCCGGTGCCGCACCCGGAAGACCCGATGTATCTGGTGTTCACCTCCGGTTCCACCGGTCTGCCCAAGGGTGTGCTGGGCACCCACCGGTCGATGAGTGCACGCCTGAACTGGCAGATCGCCCACTACCCGGTCAGCGGTGCGGACATTCGGCTGGCTCAGTCGTCGATGACGTTCCTGGAAGGCGGCATGGAGATGCTGGCCGGGCTGGCCGCCGGGGCGACGCTGATTCTGGCCGATGACAACGACTTCCGTAATCCCGAAGCCCTGGCACGGCTGATAGTGGACGAGCGGGTGGCTCAGGTGACCGCGGTGGCCAGTCTCATCTCGGTGCTGGTGGATTCGGCCCCCGAGGCGGTCCGCGGTCTGCGCCGCCTGGTCTGCAGCGGCGAGCCGGTCTCGGCGGACCTGCTGGCCCGACTCGGCAGCGCACTTGATCCGCATGCGCAACTGCTCAACAACTTCGGTGCCACCGAGACCTCGGGTGCGGTGGTACGCGGCGAACTGGAGCCGCCCACCCCGAAACTGGGCCGGCCCACCCCCGGATCGCAGGCCTACCTGCTCGACGATGCGTTGCAGCCGGTGCCGCCGGGGGTGGTCGGCGAGGTCTATTACGCGGGCCCGCAGATCGTCCGCGGCTACTGGAAGCGGCCGGGACTGACCTCGACCCGCTTCGTCGCCAACCCCTTCTCAGACGAACCCGGTGATCGGCTCTACCGCAGTGGCGACCGGGCCCGTTGGACCCACGACGGGGTGCTGGAGTTTGTGGGTCGCACCGACCACCAGGTCAAGGTGCGTGGCTTCCGGGTGGAGCTGGCCGAGGTGGAGGCCGCGTTGCGTGGCGCACCGGGCGTGTCGACGGCCGCTGCCCGCACCTGGGAGCAGCGCGGTGTCACCACGCTCGCCGGCTACTTGGTGCCCGCGGCCCCGGTCACCGACCCGGCGGAATTCATCGCCTCGGTGCGTGCGGCCGTGGCCGCGACGCTGCCCGGCTACATGGTGCCGTCATCGTTGACCGTGCTCGACGCGATGCCGTTGACCGACTCCGGGAAGCTGAACCGGCCCGCGCTGCCGCAGCCGGCAGTGGCCACCCGCGGGGAGTCGGACCCACCGGTCACCGCCACCGAACAGACCCTGGTCGGAATCTGCGCCGAGCTGTTGGGCGTCGCGGCCATCGGGCGCAGCGACGGTTTCTTCGAACTCGGCGGCGACAGCATCCTGTCGGTGCAGTTGGCCGCGCGGGCGCGCGCGGCCGGGCTGGACGTCGACCCGCGGATGATCTTCGAGCATCCGACGTTCGCCGAACTGGCTGCCGCGGTCGACGCCGCGGCCGCGGCCGGTGGCACTCCGGAGGCCGCTGACACGGCGTTTGAGCCGATGAGCGTCTCGGGTCTGAGCAGCGACGCACTGGCCGGTCTGACCGCGGCATGGGGTGATTCGCCGTGACCGAGACCAGCCAGCGGGTTACCCCGGCGATCGAGGACGTGCTGGCACTCTCCCCGCTGCAGCAGGGACTGTTCTCGCTGGCCAAGCTCGCCACCGATGACGGAGGCGGTGTCGACGGCATCGATGTCTATACCGTGCAGTTCGTCATCGACATCGTCGGTCCCGTCGACGCAGGGCTGTTACGCCGCAGTGCCGAGACGATGCTGGCCCGGCATGCGAATCTGCGGGCATCGTTCTGGGACGTCGACCTGCCACACCCGGTACAGATCATCCCGGCGACAGCGGTTCTTCCGTGGCGGGAAATTGAGGCTGCACCAAGCGAGTTCGATGAGCTTGCGCGCATCGAACGCACCACGAATTTCGACTTGGCCCGCGGACCGTTGCTGCGCTTCGTGCTGGCCCGGTCTGCCCCCGAGCAGTACCGGCTGATCCTCACCGTGCACCACCTACTGATCGACGGGTGGTCGATGGCGGTGTTCTTCGACGAGATGGTGGCGATCTACCGCGCCGGCGGTGTCGACCCGCTGCCTGCCCCGCGCCCCTACCGCGACTACATCGGCTGGCTGACAAGCCAAGACACTGCCGCCGCGACACAGCGGTGGCGCGACTACCTAGCTCCGCTGAGCGGCCCGACCATGCTGGCCGGCGGAGAACGGCTCGCGGTGGGCAGTGCGCTCCCGCAGACCCACGAGGTCGCGCTGGACAGCGAGGCCACCGCGCGGCTGACCGAGTGGGCTCGCCGCCACGGCCTGACGCTGAACACGGTGCTGCAGTTCGCCTGGGCGGTGCTGCTCGGCCGGCTAACCGACCGGACCGACCTGGCGTTCGGCGCGGTGGTGTCGGGCCGCCCGCAACAGCTCACCGGCGTCGAGACCATGGTCGGTCTGTTCATCAACACCGTCCCGGTGGCCGCGTCGACGCCGCCGCGCGCCGAGGTGGTCGCCACCTGTCAAGCGCTGCAACGCGATACCGCTGCCATGCGCGACCTGGGCTATCTGAGTCTGTCGACGGTGCAGCGGGCCAGCAGCAACGCGGTCTTCGACACTCTGCTGGTATTCGAGAACGCGCCCATCGGCTCGGCGACAGCCGGGGTGACCACTGCGGACGGGGTGCGTTTCATCCCGGTGACGGTGGAAAGCCTCACGCACTACCCGCTGACGCTGGTCAGCTACCCGCCCCGCGACGGCCGGCTCACCGTGCTGCTCGAGGCGGTCCCGGATGCGCTGGGGGAGTTGTCAGTTCCCGATCTGGGGCAGCGGTTGCTGCAGGTGCTGCGCCAGCTTCCCGACCCGGCGCGGCCGCGCGTCGCTGACCTGGACGTGCTGCTGCCCGTCGAGCGGAGCCGCATCACCGATCCGGCGGACCGCCACATCAAACCCGAGTCCTCGGTGCCCGCGCTGTTCGCCGCGGCCGCCGCAGCGCATCCGGACAGTCCAGCGCTCACCGGCGAGGACCGCAGCCTGACCTACGCCGAGTTGGCGGCCGAATCCGCCGCACTGGCACGAACATTGGCCGCCCGCGGGATCGGCCCAGAAGACCGGGTCGCGATAGCGCTGCCGCGCTCGCTGGACTCGGTCATTGCGATTCTGGCGGTGCTGCAGGCCGGGGCGGCCTACGTTCCCGTCGACATCGGCCTGCCCGAGGTGCGCATCGACTCGATTCTGCGCCAAGCCGGCCCGAAGCTGACACTGACCGTCCCACTGCTGTCCGAGTTGCGCGCCGAAGACGCGGCGCAGATGCCGACTCCGGTGGTGATCCACCCCGACTCGGCCGCCTACGTGATCTTCACCTCCGGATCCACCGGAGAACCCAAGGGCGTTGTCGGCACCCACCGCGCGCTGGCGTCGTACTTCGCCGACCACCAGCAACGCATGTACGCGCCCGCCGTCGCGCGCTTGGGCCGGCCACTACGGGTCGCGCACGCCTGGTCACTGAGTTTCGACGCGAGCTGGCAGCCGCTGGTCGGTCTGCTAGGTGGTCAGTGCGTACATCTGTTCTCCACCGACGAGATGCGTGACGCCGAGGCGATCATCGACGGCATCCGCCGGCACCGGCTGGACATGATCGACACCTCACCGTCGATGTTCACCCAACTGTTCGACGCCGGCCTGCTGGATGCCGGCTCCGACCACCGCCTGACTGTGCTGGCGCTCGGCGGCGAGGCGATCGCACCGCACACGTGGGCACGACTGCGTGCGGCGCCCTCGACTGCGGTCCACAACTGCTACGGACCCACCGAGACCACGGTGGAAGCCGTTGTCGCCGACGTCGCCGACACCGATGTGCCGGTGATCGGAGAAGCGGTGCGCGGCATGAGCGCCCACGTACTGGACTCTGCCCTGCGCGAAGTGCCCGATGGGGTGGCCGGCGAGCTGTACCTGGCTGGAGTGCAGGTCACCCGCGGCTATCTGGGCCGCGCCGGGGCGACCGCGGCCCGCTACGTCGCCGACCCGTTTCGCGCCGGCGGCCGGATGTATCGCACCGGGGATCTGGTCCGGCGCCGAACCGATGGCCGCCTGGTCTATCTCGGCCGCGCCGACGACCAGGTCAAGGTGCGCGGGTACCGGGTCGAGATCGCTGAGGTCGAGGCCGCGCTGGCCGCCGTGCCCGGGGTGACCGCGGCGGCGGTTCTTCCCGTGCAGGGGCCGGCCGGCACCCAGCTGGCCGGTTTCGTCACCGGCGCGCAGGTGGACATCACCCGGGTGCGCGCCGAGATCGGTAGCCGCCTGCCGTCCTACCTGATGCCTGCCCGAATCACCGCGGTGGAGTCGATGCCGTTGACCGCGAACGGAAAGCTGGACACCGCGGTGTTGCTGGAGCTCGCCGGTCCCTTCGTCAGCGGGGGGGTAGCGGCGGCCACCGACACCGAACGGGTCTTGGTGGAACTGCTTGCCGAGGTGTTCGCCGGCCCGGAGGGCGCCGACGCGGTGGCAGGTGCGGCGCCGGGAGTCGAGACCGATCTGCGCGAGCTGGGTCTGGACAGCATCGTCGCACTGTCGATGGTGCGGGCGGCCCGCCGGCGAGGCCTGCCGCTGCGTCCGCGGACCATCTTGAGCTGCAACACGATTCGGGACGTGGCTGCCGACTTGGACCGCGAGATGGCCGAAGCCGGCGAAGCGGCACAGCGCGACGGATCGCAGGCGCCCGACGGGCCGATTCCGCTGCTACCGGCGGGCCGCTGGCTCTATCAGTACGGCGACCCGCGCCGGTTGGGGCAGGTCGAAGCGATTCGCCTGCCCGACGACACCGCGCCCGAGCAGCTGCGGGCCGCCCTGGCCGCGATCGTCGCCGCGCATCCGTTGTTGCGTGCCCGACTCGACACCGCGGAGCTGACGCTGTACCCGATCGAGCCCGTCGACGTCCTGACCGAGGTCACGGTCGCGGCGGCCGACCTTTCGGTGGTCACCGCGCACGGCACCCGGCTGTTGGAGAGCCTGGATCCGGAGAACGGAGTCATGCTGCGCGCAGTGTGGCTGCGCGCGCCGGACAGTGCGGGAGTGCTGATGTTGTGCGGGCACGTGCTGGCACTGGACCCGGTGTCGTGGCAGGTGATCCTGGGTGAGCTGCACGCCGCGCTGACCGGGGCGGAGCCGCTGCCGGAGCGCAGCGGCTACCGGCGCTGGGCGGCGGCGCTGCAGGAACGTGCGCAGACCCTGGACACCGTCGACTTCTGGGCCGCCCAGCTGGCCGGCGGCGACCCGGATCTGGGTGCTCGGCGGATCGACCCCGCGCGTGATCGCGCCAGTGATCTCACGGTGTCGGTGACCGTCGCCGACCCGGGGCTCACCGCCGCGCTCTCGGCCTTGCCCGTTCCGATGCATGACCTGCTGGTCGCGGCGATCGCGCGGATGGTCACCGCCTGGCGGGCCCGCCGCGGACAGGCCGGGCCGGTCCCACTGCTGGCCTTGGAGACCCACGGACGTGCCGAGGAGGTCGTGACCGGTGTCGACACCGCCGACATCGCCGGATTGCTGTCCGCCATTTATCCGCTGCGGGTGCCCCAGGCCGACCCGGCCGGGGTGGCGGGCGCACTTGCCGGCATCCCGGGAGGCGGAATCGACTACGGACTGCTGGCCTACCTGCGTGCCGACACCGCCGAGCGGCTGGCGGCTCAGCCGGGGCCGCAGGTGCTGCTGAACTACCTGGGCCGGGTCGACCGTGCCGGGGGCGGGCCAGCCGTGGCGCCCGACCTGATCGCCGGTCTGCCGTCGGTGCCCGAACCTGGTCAGGCGGTGCGTCACGAGCTCAGCGTCTTCGCTGCGGTGGCCGACCTCGGGGCGGGACAGGCGTTGATGACCCAGTGGCGCACACTGCCCGATATCCTCGGCGACGCCGAGATCGTGCAACTGCAAGAGCTGTTCACCGACAGCCTGGGCGACCTGGTGGAGGAACTGCGATGAGCACACTTGCGGTGGTAGGGGCCGGGGCCAAAGCGGTCGCGGTGGCCGCCAAGGCCGCCGCACTACGCGAGATGGGTGTCGCTGCACCGGATGTGGTTGCCGTCGAGCGCACCGAGGTCGCCGCCAACTGGCGCGCGACCGGCGGCTGGACCGACGGCGCGCACCGGCTGGGCACCAGCCCGGAGAAGGACGTCGGCTTCCCGTACCGCTCGGCACTGGTGGCCGGCCGCAACGCCGAACTCGACGAACGCATGACCCGCTACGGCTGGCAGTCCTATCTGATCGCCACCGGCCAGTTCGCCGAGTGGGTCGACCGCGGCCGGCCGGCCCCCACCCACCTGCGGTGGAGCCAGTACTTGCGCTGGGTCGCCGACGCGGTGCAACTCAACGTGATTCCCGGCGAGGTGGAGCGGCTGGGGGTGAACGGCGCAGCCTGGGTGCTGCACACTAGGGAGGCCTCCCGGGAGACTACAGTCGCCGCAGACGCGGTGATGATCACCGGCCCGGGGCAGGCCGAGAAGTCGATCCTGCCCGGCAACCCGCTGGTGCTGTCCATCGCGCAGTTCTGGCATCGCGCTGCGGCCGACCGGATCAGCGCCGAGCGCGTGGCCGTCATCGGCGGCGGTGAGACAGCCGCATCGATGCTCAATGAGCTTTTCCGGCACCGGGTTTCGACGATCACCGTGATCTCCCCACAGGTGACTCTGTTCACCCGTGGCGAGGGATTCTTCGAGAACGCCCTGTTCTCAGATCCCACCGACTGGACCGCGCTGACCTTGGCGGAGCGTCGAGATGCATTGGCCCGCACTGACCGTGGGGTGTTCTCGGCCCGGGTGCAAGACGCGCTGCTGGCCGACGACCGGATCCGCCACCTGCGGGGCCGGGTCGCGCACGCGGTGGCTCGCGATGGCCGAATCCGTTTGACGCTGAGCACCAACCGCGGCGGCGAGAATTTCGAGACCGTGCACGGTTTCGATCTGGTGATCGACGGCTCCGGCGCCGATCCGCTGTGGTTCGTATCGCTGTTCGGCCAGGACACCTTGGACCTGCTCGAGCTGGGCTTGGGCGGACCGCTTTCCGGCGACCGGCTGGCCGAAGCGATCGGGCACGACCTGGCCATCACCGACGTCACTCCGAAGCTCTTCCTGCCGAACTTGGCCGGGCTCACTCAGGGGCCTGGTTTTCCCAACCTGAGCTGCTTGGGACTGCTGTCCGACCGGGTGCTGGGCGCCCACCTTTCCGCTGCGCCACCGATACCGAGGAGATCCGATGAGCACCAATCCCTTTGACGACGAAAGCGGCAGCTTCTACGTGCTGGTCAACGACGAGGAGCAGTACAGCCTGTGGCCGACGTTCGCCACTGTTCCCGCTGGGTGGTCAGTGGTCTACGGGGGTGAACAGGGTGCCGACCGCGCGGCCTGTTTGGACTACGTCGAGCAGCACTGGAACGACCTGCGGCCCAAGAGTCTTCGTGATGCCATGGCGGCCGAACGGGGGTAGCCTGGCTCCGGTATCCGTCGTTGAAAAGGGGGAACCGTGACTGGAAGACTTCTACTCCTGAGCGCTGCGGCGCTGGCTGCGGTCGGAGTGTCCGGGTTGTTCGGGGGAGGTGTGGCGTCCGCAGAACCGGCCGCACCGCAGGACTCGGTGACTGGTGGTCCCGCCCCGCTGGAGCCCGCGCCGGCCCCGCCGCAGCCCTCGGGTGTGCCGCTGCCCACGACGGGGGAGGTGTCGGGCATGCTGACCAGGCTCAGCGACGCCGGCATCGGCTACAAGGAGAAGGCCGACCTGGTCGAGAACGGCATCACGCAGCACGAGGGCCACGGGCTCGACAGCGAGCTGCGCAAGGCTTATCGCGACGGAGAGCTGCCCTACAACTTCGACGTGATCAACGTCGTGCAGACCGGCGAGGGCCAGGGGCTGGCCAACGTCACCATCACGGGTCCCAAGATGGCTGCGCCGCAGACCATCCCGCTGCAGCTCGTCGACCAAGGTCGTTGGGTGCTGTCGCATGACTCGGCGGCACAGCTGATGCAGATCATGGCGGCCCACTAGCCCGCAGAACGGGTCGGTCAGCGGTTGAGGCGGCCGAACATGCCCTTCTGTGCCTTGTAGAGCCCGGGGAACTCGGCGAAGAGCCGGTCATAGACCTCGCGATTGGCGGCCACGGGCTCGAATACGCCGTCGAGCGGGATCAGATCACGCAACGCGTCGCGATCCAGCTCGCCCATCCCGATCCCGGCGAACAGGGCCGCGCCCCGCAACTGAGCGTTCATCGGATCGGCCACTCGCTCGCAGGTGCGGCCGGTGACGTCGGCGATGATCTGGCACCACAGGTCCGAACGCGCCCCGCCGCCGACGATCCGGATCGGTCCGGCGCTGGGAGTGAACCGATCCACGAACTCGAGCAGCCAGCGGCTGTTGTAGGCGACGCCCTCGAGCACCGCACGCACCAGGTCGGCTCGGGTGGTGGACAGCGACAGGTTGTGGAACCCGCCGCGGGCGCGGCGGTCGTCGACGGGGGAGTGCTCGCCTTTGAGCCAGGGCGTGAAGATCACTCCGTTCGAGCCGGCCGGTGCGCCCGCCGCCATCGCGGTCAGATCGTCGTAGGTGAGGTCGTCGAAAACGGTGTCGCGCAACCACTGCAGCGCCCGGCCCGCGGTGTCCTGGTTGTTGACCAGCAGATAGGACGCCGGGTCGAGGCCCGCAACGGTAGCCAGCTGGTGGAACGCATCGGTCTTCTTGAACGCCACCGGGCAGCTGATCCACGATGTGGTGGAGATGGTCAGGTGCAGCTCACCCTGGCGCACCGCACCAGCGCCCACCGCCGCGCTGTGCAGATCTGGCGTGCCGGTAACCACCTGGGCCGCGGGTGATATGCCGAGTTCGGCGGCGATCGACGGTGCCACCGGGCCGATGATGGAGCCGGTCGGCAGCAACGGCGGCAGTTTGGCCCGGTCCACACCGGACAGCCGCACCAGCACGTCGTCGTAGTCGAGCACGCCCAGGTTGCGGTTGTTGGTGAGCCAGGTGCCCATCATCGAGGCCCGCGAGGCTGCCGCCCGTCCGGTGAAACACATGCCGAGGTAGTCGACCGGCTCCAGAAGCCAGCGGGTTGCCGCGAAGACGTCCGGGTCGCCGTGCTGCAGGTACAGCATGTGGCCGACCGGGTCGTCGCCGCTGGGCGAGGGCACGCCGCCGTTGCGACGAAGCCAACTGAGCAGGACCCGCGGCCGGTAGCCGGCCACCCGCCCGCCGAATGCCTTGCGGCTGTAGGGCGCACCGCGGGTGTCCATCCACATCACGCACGGGCCCACCGGCCGTCCCTCGGCGTCGACCGGGATGGTGCTGGCCCACTGGCCGGTGATCGACACCCCGGCCACCTGCTCGCCGCGTATTCCGCTCTCCGCCAGCCCGCGTTTGGTGGCGTCGCGGATGATCTCCCACCACAGGCCGGCGTCCTGGATGGCGGCCCCGTCCGGCCCGTACTCGGTCGCGACCGCGATGAGGTCCGACCACAACACCGTGCCGTCCAGCGACACGAAACCGACTTTGGGGCCACCAGTGCCGAGGTCGACGGCCAGAACGACGCGATCGACGTGCTGCGCACTGCTCATAGGGGCGGCAAGGACTGCTGGGTGTCGAGGATGTGCTCCATGAACCCTTCGATGAACTGGGCCGCCTCATCGGTCATTCCACCGGGTACGCCGCCATAGATCGCGGCGCTGATCGGCGCCTCGCCGGCGGCGGTCTTCTTCTTGGCGTACTCGACCGCGTCGTCGAGGTCGGCGGCGAATGCCTCTGCCACCCCGGGCTGGGTCTGCGGCCGGGTGACGGCCATGTGGATGGCGTTGGGGTATTGCTGGCCGTTGAAGCGCCAGCCCTTGGGCTTCATCGCGTCCGCGACGTGGTAGATGTCGAATTCGTCGGAGCGGAAACTGAAGCAGAACGTCGGTGCGCCCAAGATCGTCAGCTCGGGGTGGCTGCGCACGGCGTCCTGCATGGTCGATGCCGTCTCGAGGATTGCCTTGGCGTAGGTCCGGTAGCCCTCTCGGCCCAGCTGCACCATCGATGCCCACGCGGCGGCGATCAGCCCACCCGAGCGGGAGCCCTCGATCCCGGGCGAGTGGTACTTACCGCCGGACCACTCCGGCAGGTAGAAGTACTGCGCGTTGCGGTAGGCCTTGTCGCGGAAGAGCAGCGTGGAGGAGCCCTTCAACGCGTAGCCGTACTTGTGGTTGTCCGCGGAGATGCTGGTGACTCCGGGCACCCGGAAGTCGAACAGTGGGACATCGTAGCCCAGCTCCTGGGCGAAAGGCAGGACGAACCCGCCCAGACAGCCGTCGACGTGCAACCCCACCCCGCGCTGCAGGGCCAGCTGGCCCAGTTCCGGGATCGGGTCGACGGTGCCGTAGCCGTAATTGCAGGCCGAGCCCATGATCGCGATGGTGTTCTCGTCGATGTTGTCGGCCACCCAGTCGACGTCCACCTGGGTGGTCTGCGGATCGATCGGCGCCGTGCGCAGCTCGATGCCGAACAGATGGCAGCCCTTGTCGAAGGCCGGGTGACCGGTTTCGGGTTTGATGAAATTGGGTCGCGTGATGCCCCGGTGTTTGGCGGCGTGCTCCCGGTAGGCCAGCAGCGCATGGATGATGCTGCCGGTACCGCCGGTGGTGACCATTCCGACCGGCTCGGTGTCGGTGACGGCCTCCGCGTGCATCAGGTCCAGGGCCATCGCGATGATTTCGCCCTCGAACTTGGTCGCCGACGGGCAGATGTCGCGTTGCAGCACGTTCACGTGGGCGAACAGTCCGAATGCCTCATCGAGGAAGCGGTAATGCTCGTGGTCACCGCAGTACATGGTCCCGGATACCTTGCCGGTTTCCCAGGTGGGGTCTTCGGCCTGCGCCATCTCACGCAGTTCCGCGAGCACTTCGTCACGCGGCCGGCCCTGCTCGGGCAGCGTGCGGTTGACGGTGAAGCGGTCCGTGTAGGGAAAGTCGGACATGGTGAGAGCAGATCCTCCATCTTGAGGACCCCTCCGGGTCAGAAACCCCGAGGGATCATCGTGTTGTTGTTCGCACGCGCAGTAGCTGAGCTAACCATGGTCGCCCGACGTGGTGTCACATCGCGTCGCGCCCACTCCGGGGGTAGCACCCGGGCTGTCCCACCCTGGTCCCGCAGCGAAATAGGTGAATTCATGATCTCCTGCACGTCCGAATATCGTTTGCGGGCGGGGGCAGTAAGATTGCCGCGCCATTTGTTGAATAGCCGCAGGCCTATAATGTCAAATTGCAGGAGAATATTCCAACACCAAAAGACAACGGCATTAACAAGATTTTGTTGTCAATCCGGCGTCTGGGGGGTGCGCGCGCCAGGGCTAGGCCACGCCGAGACGGTCCAAGACCGCCGCGTGCAGCTTGGCGTTGGTGGCCACCGCGCTGCCGCCGTGGGGGCCGGCGGTGCCGTTGAGATCGGTGAAGGTGCCACCCGCCTCGCGGACCAGGATGTCCAGAGCTGCCATATCCCACAGCGACAACGCGGGCTCGACCACGATGTCGAGCGCTCCCTCGGCAAGTAGGCAATGGGCCCAGAAGTCGCCGTAGCTGCGCGTTCGCCATACCGAGTCGGTCAGATCCAGGAATCGCTGACGCAGCCCGAGGTGCGCCCACTGCGTGAGCCCGGCGAACGACAGGCTCGCCGAGCCCAGATCTGCCACCGCGGAGACCGACAGCCGTCGCGGCGGCGCCCCGTTGACCGCGGCGAACGCGCCCAGGCCGTCGCCGGCCCACCACCGCCTGCCCAACGCGGGGGCGCTGATCGCACCGACGCGCGGCACACCGTCGTCGAGCAGGGCGATCAAGGTGGCCCACACCGGCACACCGCGCACGAAGTTCTTGGTTCCATCGATCGGGTCGATGACCCACTGGCGGCCGCTGAAGGTCGCGCTACCGCCGAACTCCTCGCCCAGCACGTCGTCGCCGGGCCGGTCGCGAGCCAGGGCGTCGCGCAGGGCGACCTCGACCGCGCGGTCGGCGTCGGTGACCGGAGTGAGGTCCGGCTTGGTGTCGACCCGCAGGTCCAGTGCCCCGAACCGGTCCATCGTCATGGCGTCGGCCAGGTCCGCCAGGCTCAGCGCCAGGGTCAGATCGTCATTCATGGATTCCGCTGCAATTCCCACAAGCGGGGGACAGTACCACCGAGTTAGGTGTTTCTCTGCTCCCCGACGAAATTGGCGAATTATGGGATCGCGTCGCCGATATGTAAAACTGGGGCAGCGGGTTGCAATTCTTGCCCGCGATTCATATCGGCACCACGACATTTCCTCGTCACACCAGCGTGCCGTCGTCGACGCGATCTGGGGAATCCCGGCACAGCGGAAGGGGCCAGCGGTGACCACCTACACCCAGACGCTGGCCGGCGCCACCTACCAGTTCAACGGGCTGATCGACCTGCTGGCCAAGGCCTCCCCACGCCGATCCGGTGACGAGCTGGCCGGCTGTGCCGCCGTCAGCGACGCCGAACGAGCCGCGGCGCAATGGGCATTGGCCGAGGTCGAGCTGGACACCTTTCTGCGCGATCTTGTCGTGCCCTACGAGACCGACGAGGTCACCCGGCTGATCGTCGATCGCCACGACCGTGCGAGCTATTCCGCGGTGTCGCATCTGACCGTCGGCGGCCTGCGGGACTGGCTGCTGGAGGTGGCCGCGACGCCGACCGCGGCCGATACCCTGCGCCGGGTCGCGCCCGGGCTGACCCCCGAGGTGGTGGCCGCGGTCAGCAAGCTGATGCGCAACCAGGACCTGATCGCGGTGGCGAGATCGGTAACGGTCACCAGCGCGTTTCGCACCACGCTGGGCTTGCCGGGCCGCCTGGCGACCCGGCTGCAGCCCAACCATCCGACCGACGACCCTCGCGGCGTCGCCGCGGCCACGCTTGACGGGTTGCTGCACGGCTGCGGCGACGCGGTGATCGGCATCAACCCGGCCACCGACTCACCGCAGGCCACCGCCGATCTGCTGTATCTGCTCGACGATATCCGGCTGCGCTACCAGATCCCGACGCAGTCCTGCGTGCTCTCGCACGTGACCACGACCATCGAGCTGATGGAGCGCGGTGTCCCGGTCGACCTGGTGTTCCAGTCGATCGCCGGTACCGAGCGGGCAAACCGCAGCTTCGGTGTGAGCCTCGACCTGCTGCGGACCGCCCATGAGGCCGGGCGTGCACTGCGGCGCGGGACCGTCGGGGACAACGTCATGTACTTCGAGACCGGCCAGGGCTCGGCGCTGAGCGCGCACGCCCACCTGGGCAGCGGACGCCGGCCGGTCGATCAGCAGACCCTCGAAGCCCGGGCCTACGCGGTGGCCCGCGAATTCTCGCCGCTGCTGGTCAACACAGTGGTCGGGTTCATCGGACCCGAATACCTTTACGACGGCAAGCAGATTGTCCGGGCCGGGCTGGAGGACCACTTCTGCGGCAAGCTGCTGGGCCTGCCGATGGGTGTCGACGTCTGCTACACCAATCACGCCGAGGCCGACCAGGACGACGTGGACACCCTGCTCACGCTGCTCGGCGTCGCCGGCTGCAACTTCGTGATCACGGTCCCCGGCGCCGACGACGTGATGCTGGGCTACCAGAGCATGTCCTTTCACGACGCGCTCTATGCGCGCCGCGCGCTCGGGTTGCGGCCGGCCCCCGAGTTCGAGGCGTGGCTGCAGCGCCTCGGTATCGCTGACGAATCCGGTCGGGTGCTCCCGCACGCGCTGGAGAGCTCACCGCTGCGCTCGCTGGCGGCACCGGCATGAGCGCACTGCATTCGAAACCGCCGGGTTATCGCGGCGGTCCCAGCTTCGGCTCTCCTTCGTCGAGCCTCGCTAAACCGCCGGGTCATCGCGGCGGTCCCAGCTTCGGCTCTCCTTCGTCGAGCCTCGCTAAACCGCCGGAATCGCAAGATATCTGGCAGAGCCTGCGCCGCCACACCCAGGCGCGGATCGGGCTCGGCCGCTCCGGTGACGCGCAGCCGACCCGCAGCGTGCTGGAGTTCCGGGCGGCGCACGCCGTGGCCCGCGACGCAGTGCGTCAACCGTTCGACGTCGAGCACCTGGCACGGCAGGTGGCCGCGGTGGGACTCGGTGAAGCCGTGGCGGTGACCAGCCGAGCGAGCAGCCGTGAGGAATACCTGCGGCGCCCCGACCTGGGGCGCCTACCGAGCGATCTGAGTGAAATTCCTTGTAGTGCAGCGCAGGTGGGCTTCGTGCTGTGCGACGGGCTGTCTCCGGCGGCGCTGACCGAGCACGGTGTTCCGCTGTTGCGCGCGCTGACCGATGTGGTGGGCGCGCACCGCACCGTCGCCGCACCGGTGATCGCCACCGGAGCCCGGGTGGCGCTCGGCGACCATATCGGCGCGGCGATGGGCGTGCATACCGTGGTGGTGCTCATCGGTGAGCGGCCGGGATTGTCGGTGGCCAGCAGCCTCGGGCTGTATCTGACGCACCTGCCGAGGCCGGGACGCACCGACGCCGAACGCAACTGCGTGTCCAACGTGCACCCGCCTGACGGTCTCGGCTACTTCGAGGCCGCGCGCGTCATCGATGCCCTGATCACCGGCGCACGGCAACTGGGCCGATCGGGCGTCGACTTGAAGGCGCCGTCGGTGGATGCGCTGCACGGGCCGGGACCGCGTCCATGCGGCGGTCCCAGCTTCGCCTCTCCTTCGTCGAGCCTCGCTGAACCGCCGTAGCGAACCACGCTCGATCCGCGCGTGGTGTCTTAAGATCGACCGCCATAGACATCAACACGCGAAAGCTGCGCCACTTCTTGGTGGCTGCTGAAGAACTGCACTTCAGTAGGGCCGCGGCGCGGGTTTTTCTGGCGCAGCAGGCACTGAGCCGCCAGATCAAGGACCTCGAAGAAGAACTCGGCGTCAAGTTGTTCGAACGCAGCACGCGCAACGTGACGCTGACCCCCGCCGGCGAAGTATTCCTGGAGGGCGCGCGCGGCGTCTTGGCCGCCTTGGACAGCGCCGCCGCCGCAGCGGAACAAGCCGCCCGCGGGGTGGTCGGCACGCTGCGGCTGGGGTACGTACCGGGTGCCGCCCTGGAACTGACCGCACCGATCATCGCCGAGTTCCGGGAACGTCACCCCGACGTCACCATCGAGATGCGGGAATTCCAGGTCAGCGATCCGTCGGCCGGGCTCGCGTCGCGGGCCACCGACGTGGCGTTTCTGCGGCTGCCCCAGAGCACCCCGAACATCAACACCGAGATCCTGGCGGTCGATCCCGTCGTCGCCATGGTGTCGGCCTCGCACCGCCACGCCGGACGCACATCGGTGTCGGTGCGCGACCTTCTCGACGACCCGATCACCCAGTCGTCCAGCGTCGACGAAGTCCACCACGCGTTCTGGAGCCTGGCCTCGGCGCGCACCGATGCGGCCAAGGTCGATGTGGTGCGCGCCGATTCGGTCACGGAGGAAGCGCAGGTGGTCGCCGCCGGGGCGGCCATCGCAGTCACCAGCGCAGCGGCCGCGCATTTCCTGCCGGTGACCGGGGTCCGGTTCCTGCCGATCGAGGACTGGCCCGGATCGGCGATCGCGGTGGGCTGGATCGAACACGAACCGTCCCAGCTCGTCTCCCGCTTCGTCGACGTCGCCCGCTTGGTGCGAGATCGCGAGCCGGGCATCGTGCACGGCATCGAACACCGGCTGCTGGCGGCTTCACCGTAAAATCGAGAGCGGCCGTAGCTGTTCCGAAGTAGGAGGTGAGCATCCATGGGCGTGGCCGATGACCGCCGCTTCGAGGTACTGCGTGCCATCGTCGCCGACTTCGTCGCCACGAAGGAGCCGATCGGCTCCAAAGCGCTGGTCGAACGGCACAACCTAGGGGTCTCTCCGGCCACCGTGCGCAACGACATGGCGGTGCTGGAGGCCGAGGGCTACATCGCCCAGCCGCACACCAGTTCCGGGCGGGTGCCTACCGAGAAGGGCTATCGGGAGTTCGTCGACCGAATCGACGACGTCAAGCCGCTGTCGTCCGCGGAGCGCCGGGCGATCCTGTCGTTCCTGGACTCCGGGGTCGACCTCGACGACGTGCTGCGCCGCGCGGTGCGCACGCTGGCGCAGCTGACCCGCCAGGTGGCGGTCGTGCAATACCCGACGCTGTCGGTGTCCACGGTGCGCCACCTCGAGGTGATCGCGCTGACCCCGGCGCGGCTGTTGCTGGTGGTCATCACCGACTCCGGCCGGGTCGATCAGCGCATCGTCGAGTTGGGTGAGCCCATCGACGACCACCAGCTCAGCCAGCTGCGTGAGATCCTCGGCGCCGCACTGGAGGGCAAGCGGATCTCGGCGGCCTCCACCGCCGTCGCCGAACTCGCCGGACATCTGGACGGGCGCAGCGGGCTGTCGCCAGGCCTGGCCAACGCGGTGGGGCGCTCGGCGACCGTGCTGCTGGAATCGTTGGTCGAGCACCGTGAGGAACGTCTGCTGCTCGGCGGTACCGCCAACCTGACCCGCAATGCCGCGGACTTCGGCAGCTCGTTGCGGTCGGTGCTAGAAGTGCTCGAAGAGCAGGTTGTGGTGCTGCGGCTGCTCGCCGTGCAGCAGGAAGCCGGTAAAGTCACGGTGCGCATCGGTCACGAGACCGAGGCGCAGGAGATGGCCGGCGCCTCGGTGGTGTCCACTGCCTACGGGTCGCAGGGCACCGTGTACGGGGGCATGGGGGTGCTCGGTCCCACCCGGATGGACTATCCGGGAACGATCGCCAGTGTTGCAGCGGTTGCTATGTACATCGGTGAAGTGCTCGGGGCTCGCTAATCTCCGGTCGGCAGAAGTTGGGAAGGGTCAGGCGTGGCACGCGACTATTACGGCTTGTTGGGCGTCGATAAGGACGCCACCGACACCGAGCTCAAGCGCGCCTATCGCAAGTTGGCGCGCACCTACCACCCCGACGTCAACCCTGACGAGGCGGCGCAGGCCAAGTTCAAAGAGATCAGCGCCGCCTACGAGGTGCTGTCTGACCCGGAGAAACGTCGCATCGTCGACCTCGGCGGCGACCCGCTGGAAAGCGGCGGGGGCGGCAATGGCTTCGGCGGATTCGGAGGCGGATCCACCGGTTTCGGGGGCCTCGGGGACGTGTTCGAGGCGTTCTTCGGCGGCGGTGCGGCCTCCCGCGGGCCGATCGGACGGGTCCGGCCGGGGTCGGACTCGCTGTTACGCATGCGCCTGGACCTCACCGAGTGCGCCACCGGTGTGACCAAGCGCGTCACCGTAGACACCGCGGTGCTGTGCGATCGCTGCCAGGGCCGCGGCACCAACGGGGACTCGCGACCCATGGCGTGTGACACCTGCCACGGCCGCGGCGAGGTGCAGAGCATGCAGCGCTCGCTGCTGGGCCAGGTCATGACGTCGCGGCCGTGCCCGGTTTGCCGCGGAGTCGGCGAGGTGATCCCGGACCCCTGTCACCAGTGCGGCGGCGACGGGAGGGTGCGCTCGCGCCGGGAGATCAGCGTCAAGATCCCGGCCGGAGTCGGCGACGGCATGCGCGTTCGGCTGGCCGCCCAAGGTGAGGTCGGCCCGGGCGGGGGACCGGCCGGTGACCTCTACGTCGAGGTGCACGAACAGCAACATGACATCTTCGCCCGCGACGGGGATGACCTGCACTGCCACATCTCGGTGCCGATGGTCGACGCGGCTTTGGGCACCACCGTGTCCGTGGATGCCATCCTCGACGGCGCCACCGACATCACCATCCCGGCCGGCACGCAACCCGGGGCGACCATCGTGCTGCGCGGCCAGGGCATGCCGCAGGTGCGCACCGGGGCGCGCGGTGACCTGCACGCCCACATCGAGGTGGTGGTCCCCGAGCGACTGGACAGCCAGGACACCGAGCTGCTGCGCAAGTTCAAACAGCACCGCGAGCGCGAGACCGCCGAGGTCCGCTCGGCGCACCCGCCGAACAGCGGCGGGCTGTTCAATCGACTGCGCGAAACCTTCACCGGGCGCTGAGCCCGCGGTGGCAGGCCTGTTCTACGTCGATGCGCTGCCTGAGGTGGGTGCGCTCGCGGTACTCGGCGGCGACACCGGGTTTCATGCCGCAACGGTGCGCCGGATCCGGCCCGGTGAGCAGCTGACTCTCGGTGACGGTGCCGGGGTGGTGGCGCAATGCCAGGTCGAGGAGGTCGACCGCGGCGGGTTGCGGGCCCGGGTGCTGCAGCGCTGCCAGCTCGAGCCGCCCAGTCCGCCGGTCACCGTGGTGCAGGCGCTGCCCAAGTCCGAACGATCCGAGCTGGCGATCGAGCTGGCCACCGAGGCCGGCGCCGACGCCTTCATTGCGTGGCAGGCTGACCGGTGCGTGGCCCGCTGGGACGGTGCCCGCGCCGATAAGGGCGTGCGGCGCTGGCGGGCGGTCGCCCAGGCGGCCGCCGGGCAATCCCGCCGGGCCCACATTCCGCCCGTTCACGGGGTGCTGACCGGCGCCGAGCTGGTGTCGTGGGTCGGTGAACAGGTGGCGGCCGCCGCGACCGTGCTGGTACTGCACGACGCGGCCCGCGTCGCAGTGGCCGACGCGGTGGGGCCCACCGCGTCGGCACTGGCCGTGGTGGTCGGCCCTGAAGGCGGCATCACCGAGGCGGAGCTGGCGGCGTTGACCGGCGCCGGTGCCGTTGCCGTCCGGCTGGGCCCCACCGTGTTGCGCACCTCGACCGCGGCGGCCGTTGCGCTGGGCGCGCTCGGGGTGCTCACGCCCCGCTGGGAGAGTGCCTAGCCCGGCGGATTCGCCCGCCCGGCAGCACCCCGTCGTGAACGAACCGCTCATCGGTGACGGTAGGCGGTAGACTCAAGCGTCCGACTCGTCGCCGTACCCACGGCACAAACCCCCAGGAAGCAGGCATCGGAAACCCCGTGACGCCCCGCGATACCCCCGCTGCCGGGCCGGCCTCGCAGGTTCGCAGCAGCGTCGATATTCCACCCGACCTGGTCGTGGGCCTGCTGGGTTCTGCAGATGAGAACCTGCGCGCCATTGAACGCCTGCTGAGTGCCGACCTGCATGTGCGCGGCAACGCCGTCACCATCTCCGGAGCGCCGGCCGATGTCGCCCTTGCTGAGCGGGTGCTCTCCGAGCTGGTGGCGATCGTGGCGGGCGGGCAATCGCTGACGCCCGAAACGGTACGGCACAGCGTCGGGATGCTGGTGGGCACCGGCAATGAGTCGCCCGCCGAAGTCCTCAGCCTCGACATCCTGTCGCGGCGTGGCAAGACCATCCGGCCCAAAACGCTCAACCAGAAGCGCTACGTCGACGCCATCGACGCCCACACCATCGTGTTCGGCATCGGCCCGGCCGGTACCGGCAAGACGTATTTGGCGATGGCCAAGGCGGTCAAAGCACTGCAGACCAAGCAGGTCACCCGCATCATCCTGACCCGTCCGGCGGTGGAAGCCGGTGAGCGGCTGGGGTTTTTGCCCGGCACGCTGAGCGAGAAGATCGACCCGTATCTGCGCCCGCTGTATGACGCGTTGCACGACATGATGGACCCGGAGCTGATTCCCAAGCTGATGAGTTCCGGTGTCATCGAGGTGGCGCCCCTGGCTTATATGCGCGGCCGGACGCTCAATGACGCGTTCATCATTCTCGATGAGGCGCAGAACACCACCGCCGAACAGATGAAGATGTTCCTCACCCGGCTGGGCTTCGGCGCCAAGATCGTGGTCACCGGTGACGTCACCCAGATCGACCTGCCCGGCGGGGCGCGGTCGGGGCTGCGGGCCGCCGTGGACATCCTCGACGACATCGACGACATCTGCGTCGCCGAGCTCACCAGCGTCGACGTCGTCCGGCACCGGCTGGTGTCGGAGATCGTCGACGCCTACTCACGCCACGAATCCGAGCAGGACCGGCCGGGGCTGGCCATGAACCGGGCGTCACGGCGCGCCTCGCAAGGCAGGTCACGCCGATGAGCATCGAGGTCTCCAACGAGTCCGGCCTCGACGTCTCCGAAGTCGAGCTGATCAGCGTCGCCAAGTTCGTGCTGGCCAAGATGGACGTCAATCCCGGTGCCGAGCTGTCGATGGTGCTGCTGGACACCGCCGCGATGGCCGACCTGCACATGCGCTGGATGGACCTGCCCGGGCCCACCGACGTCATGAGTTTCCCGATGGACGAATTGGAGCCCGGCGGCCGGCCGGATGCTCCTGACCCCGGTCCGTCGATGCTCGGCGACATCGCACTGTGCCCGGAGTTCGCCGCCGAACAGGCTGCGGCGGCGGGCCATTCGCTGGGCCAGGAACTGGCGCTGCTGACGGTGCACGGCGTGCTGCACCTGCTCGGTTACGACCACGCCGAGCCGGACGAAGAAAAAGAGATGTTCGCGTTGCAGCGCCGCCTGCTCGAGGAATGGGTCGCCGATCAGGTGGAGACCTACCGGGCCGAGACCCAGAGCGAGAAGGACCGCCGGCTGCTGGACAAGACCAGGTACTTCGACGAATCGTGACCGAAACACCGCTGCTACTCGGCGTGATTGCGCTGATCGGTCTGGGCGGGTTGTTCGCCGCGATCGACGCCGCGGTCAGCACCGTCTCGCCGGCGCGGGTCGAGGAGCTGGTGCGGGCGAAACGACCCGGTGCGGGGTGGCTGGTCAAGCTGATGGCTGAGCGTCCGCGCTACATCAACCTGGTGGTGTTGTTGCGCATCACCTGCGAGGTCACCGCGACTGCGCTGCTGGTGTATCTGCTCAGCGCCGTGCTCGGCTTGGACTGGGGCCTGTTCGCCGCCGCGGCGGCCATGGTGGTGGTCAGCTTCGTGGTGATCGGGGTGGGGCCGCGGACCCTGGGCCGGCAGAACGCCTATTCGATCGCGCTGGCCGCAGCGCTTCCGCTGCAAGTCCTGTCGGTGCTGCTCGCCCCGATCAGCCGCGTGCTGGTGGTGTTGGGGAACGCGCTGACGCCGGGGCGCGGCTTCCGCAACGGGCCGTTCGCCTCCGAAATCGAGCTGCGTGAAGTGGTCGACATGGCGCAGCAGCGTGGGGTGGTGGCTGCCGACGAACGCCGGATGATCCAGTCGGTCTTCGAACTCGCCGACACCCCGGCCCGCGAGGTGATGGTGCCGCGCACCGAGATGGTGTGGATCGAACGTGACAAGTCAGCAGGCCAAGCGACGTCGCTCGCGGTGCGCAGTGGGCATTCCCGCATCCCGGTGATCGGTGAGAACGTCGACGACATCCTCGGTGTGGTCTACCTGAAAGACCTTGTCCAACAGACCTATTACTCGACCAACGGGGGGCGCGACACCACGGTGGCGCAGGTGATGCGGCCGGCGGTCTTCATGCCCGACTCCAAAGCACTCAACGCGCTGCTGGAAGACATGCAGCGCAGCCGGTATCACATGGCCCTGCTGGTCGACGAATACGGCGCGATCGCCGGACTGGTCACCATCGAGGACGTCCTGGAGGAGATCGTCGGCGAGATCGCCGACGAGTACGACCAAGGCGAAGTCGCTCCGGTAGAGGAGCTGGACGGCAACAGATTTCGGGTCTCGGCGCGGCTGCCGATCGAAGACGTCGGTGAGCTGTACGGGGTGGAGTTCGACCCCGGTCTCGACGTCGACACGGTCGGTGGGCTGCTCGCGCTGGAGCTGGGCCGCGTTCCGCTGCCCGGCGCCGAGGTAACCTCACACGGCCTGCGTCTGCGGGCCGAGGGCAGCCGCGACAGTCGCGGGCGAGTGCGGATCAGCACGGTTTTGGTCAGCCCGGTCGAGCCCGCCGCTGAGGAGGCCGTAGTTGAGCAGTGACGCACCAGCCGGGCGTGCATCGAACGTGCACGCACCACGACAACTCACCCGAAATCTCGCGCTGAGAACACGTTCGGCGAAAGGCGACTCGTGACTGGATCAGATTCCGGGTTCCATTCCGGCTTCGTATGTTTCGTCGGCCGGCCCAACACCGGCAAGTCGACGCTCACCAACGCCCTGGTGGGCGCGAAGGTGGCGATCACCTCGAACCGTCCCCAAACCACCCGGCACACCATCCGCGGCATCGTGCACCGCGACGACTTCCAGATCATCCTGGTGGACACGCCCGGCCTGCACCGGCCCCGGACGCTGCTGGGCAAGCGGCTCAACGAGTTGGTCAAAGACACCTATTCCGAGGTCGACGTGATCGGCCTGTGCATCCCCGCCGACGAGGCCATCGGGCCGGGAGACCGCTGGATCATCGAGCAGATCCGGGTCGTCGCACCCAGAACCAAGCTGGTTGTGGTGGTCACCAAGATCGACAAGACCACTCGCGACAAGGTCGCCGCACAACTTGTCGCGGTCGGCGAACTGGCGCCGGAAGCTGAGATCGTTCCGGTGTCGGCGGTCAGCGGTGAACAGGTCGACGTGCTGATCGATGTGCTGGCCGCCGCCCTGCCCGTCGGACCGGCCTTCTACCCGGACGGTGAACTGACCGACGAGCCCGAAGAGACCCTGATGGCCGAGTTCATCCGGGAAGCCGCCCTGGAGGGTGTGCGCGACGAACTACCGCATTCGCTGGCAGTGGTGATCGAAGAGGTGCGCCAGCGCGAAGACCGCGAGGATCTGATCGAGGTGTATGCGCTGCTGTACGTAGAGCGCGACAGCCAGAAGGGAATCGTGATCGGCCGCGGCGGCGCCCGGCTTCGCGAGGTGGGTACGGCGGCGCGCACTCAGATCGAAAAACTGTTGGGTACCAAGGTGTTTCTCGACCTACGGGTCAAGGTGGCCAAGAACTGGCAGCGTGACCCCAAGCAGCTGGGGCGGCTGGGCTTCTAGAGCCGGGCCGGCTTGCGGCGTATCGCGCCCGAATCGGGGTGGCCACCGCCCGCAGCCGGGGAATCGGCATTGGTAGATTCCTTGGATGCCCGTACGCAAGTCGTTGCTCATCTCCTCGGTTGGCCTCATCGTGTGTGCGCAAGCACTGGCCGGCTGCGGGGGCAGCCAGAAGCCGGTCGACACCACCAAGCTGTTCAACGTCCAGTCGACGTTCGGCTCGGACTTCAAGACCCAGACCAAGGGCCCTAACGACATCGACCCGAAGATCCTCGGGCCGCAGAAGATGCCCCCCGGCGTGACGTTCGATCCCGCCGACTGCGCCGATTACGCGGCCAACACCGGCCGGCCGCCGAAGGGCATCCGGGGCAAGATGTCGATGGTCTCGATCCTGGGCAACGGTAACCAGTTGGTGGCCATTGCCATGCAGTCCGACCAGGACCTGCCTTACGACGACACGGACGCCGAGAAGTGCAGGCACGTCTCGTTCAATGCCGGCAAGCTCACCGGCTACCTCGACGAGGTGGACGCGCCGCAAATCGACCACGCGAAGACGACCGGTTCGCACTCGGAGATCGAGCTCACCGGCAAGGACGGCCAGCAACAGTCCCGCGAGTCCTACACGTTCACCGCCTACCTGGGCAGCGCGCTGGTGCAGGTCACCGCGAACCCGCAGCCGGTCAAGGGTCAGCCGCCGGCGATGGTCGACGCCGACCGGGCCCGCCAGTTGCTGGTCGACGCGGTGTCGGCACTGCGCGACTGACCCATGGCGACGAAGCAGTCGGTCGGCAACGCCCGGGTGCTGATCACCGGCGGAGCCCGTGGGATCGGGGCGGCCACCGCCAAACTGCTCGCCGCCCGCGGTGCCCGGGTGTGGATCGGTGACGTCGACGAGGACACCTGCCTGCAGACCGCCGCTGAACTCGGCGTCCGCGGCGGCCGGCTCGACGTGACCAGTACGGCGTCCTGGCAGGAACTGCTTGCGCGCATCGAGGCGTCTGACGGCCCACTGGACATCCTGATCAACAACGCCGGGGTCATGCCGCTCGGAGCCTTCGACGCCGAGACCGAGCAGGTCCGGGACCTGACCCTGGACGTCAATGTCCGCGGTGTGCTCAACGGCATGAAGGCGGTGCTGCCCGGCATGGTCCGGCGCGGTCGCGGCCACGTCGTCAACGTGGCCTCGATGGCCGGCATGGTTCCGGTGCCGGGCATGGTCACCTACAACGCGAGCAAATTCGCGGTCCTGGGGGCGTCGCTGTCGGCACGGCGCGAGTACGCCGGCACCGGTGTCGCGGTCTCGGCGGTGCTGCCCTCGGCGGTGCGGACCGAACTCACCTCTGGCGCCCCGCTGGGCGGCGGCATGCCCACAGTCGATCCCGGGGACGTAGCTGCGGCGATCGTCGCGGTACTGCGATCCCGTGCCGCTCGCCGGTCGGTGCCCCGCTGGGTGGCTCCCGCGTGGTCGATGACCGCGTTTGTGCCCGAGCGGCTGCAGAGCTTGGCCCGGCGGCTGGTCGATGATCGGCGTGCGTTGACGTCCATCGACACCGCAGCCCGCAGCGCCTACCTCGAGCGGGTGGACCGGCAGGCCCGCGCGCATCAGGTGAGTCAGCCTCATGACCGAGCGTGAGCCCCGCGTCGTCATCATCGGGGCGGGCGTCGCGGGTATCACCACCGCCCACGTGCTGCGTGAGCAGGGCTTCACCGATATCACCGTGCTGGAGAAGGGCTCCGACGTCGGCGGGGTCTGGTACTGGAACCACTACCCGGGTCTGCGGTGCGACGTGCCGTCGCAGATCTACCAGTTCGGGTTCGCGCCGAAGCCCGATTGGCAACATGCTTGGGCCACCGGCGCCGCGATCCAGCGCTACCACCGCGACGTCGTCGACGAGCTCGGGCTGGCGGAGCTGATCCGGCTCGACACCGAGGTGACCGACGCCCGATGGGATGAGCAGCGGCACTGGACTATCACCACCGCCGCCGGTGAGGAGTTGGTCGCCGACTTCCTGATCTGTGCGACCGGCGTGCTGCATCACCCGTTCGTTCCCGAGATCCCCGGGCTGGCCGACTTCGCCGGCCCGGTGGTGCACACCGCCCGTTGGGACGACGAGCTCGACACCGACGGAAAGCGAATCGCGGTGATCGGCACCGGTTCCACCGGCGTGCAGGTGGTCTCCGCCCTGCAGCCCGATGCCGCAGCGATCGACCACTATGTGCGTTCGGCGCAATGGATCCTGTGGGCGCCCACGTCGCTTCGGCAACTGCCCGGCGTCGCCGCGGTACTGGCACGCTTTCCGAAGTTGCACCGCACGCTCTACCGGTTGATGGCGTTCGGCGGGTCGCGAGTGCTGACCGACGTCACCACCCGTCCCACCTGGCGGCGCCGGGCGGTGCAGGCCTACGCTCGGGCCTGCCTGCGAATCCAGGTGCGCGACAAAACGTTACGGGCCAAACTCGAACCGGACTATGAGCCGTTGTGCAAACGCCAGGTGGTGTCGGGAAGCTATTACCGGGCCATCCGTGCCCACAACGCCGACCTGATCACCGACGGCATCGCCGAAATCACTCCGCAGGGTATTCGCACCACCGACGGCACCCACCGCGACACCGATGTCATCGTGCTGGCAACCGGCTTCCATGCCCACAACTACATGCGCCCCATGCGGTTGCACGGGCGGGACGGGGTCAGCATCGACGACGCCTGGGCGAAGGGTCCGCGCGCCTACCAGATGACCGCGATTCCCGGTTTCCCGAACCTGTTCACGGTGTTGGGCCCCAATTCGCCCACCGGGTCGATCTCCCTGCAGTACACCTCGGAGCTGACCGCGCGTTACATCGCGCAGTGGCTGGCGAGGTTCCGGGCCGGCGAGCTGTCCACCGTGGAAGTCACCGATCAGGCCACGACGCGGTTCAACGACGACGTCGCGATCGCGATGGGCCCGACGGTGTGGAACACCGGCTGTAACTCCTGGTACCTCACCGAGGGCGGCGCGGTGGATCTGTGGCCGTTCGACCGCGCGAGGATGAAGACCATGCTGGGCAGCCCCGATCCGGCGGACTTCCACCTCGGCTGACCCGGCCATCTCGGCTGGTACGGCCGTCAGTCCTCGCCGCGTGCCACCGGCCGGGAGGGTTCCGCACTCCACTGCGACCATGATCCCGGGAACATGGCCGCAGAGCGGCCGCCGGCGGCCAGTGCCGCGACGATCACGGTGGCACTGATCCCAGAACCGCAGTAGGCGCCCACCGCGTCGTCGGAGCCGACACCCCGGTCGGCCAGCAACCGGGCGATCGCGTCGTCGGGCAGGAAGGTTCCGTCGCCGTCCAACAGGGCGGTGAACGGCAGGTTCTTGGCTCCCGGGATGTGACCGGCGGCCGCATCGATCGGCTCCACCTCGGCGCGGAACCGTTCGGGGGCGCGGGCGTCGAGCAATGCCACCGCGCCGGTGCGGGCGCCCTCGCCGGCCTGGTCGGCAGTCAGCGTGGGCCGCAGGCCTTCATAGAGATCCTCGGGCAGCAGGGTGACGTTGCCCGGTTCGGGGGAGACCTCTCCGGTCTGCAACTCGCCGCCGGCCCGAGTCCACGCCGGTAGGCCACCGTCGAGAATACGAACGTTCGCCACTCCGGAGGTGGTCAGCAGCCACCACAACCGCGCGGAAGCGGCCCGATTCCAGTCGTCGTAGACCACTACCGGCCGATCACGCCGCACGCCCCATCGCCGGGCGGCGGCTTCCAGATTGCGGCCGGTCGGCAGGGGGTGACGGCCCCGACCGGGCACGGTGTGGTCGGACAACTCGTCTTCGAGCGAGACATACACCGCACCCGGCAGGTGGCCGTGAAGATACGCCTGACGCCCGTCCGGTGCCTCCAGGCTCCAGCGGACGTCGAGAATGGTTACCGGATCACCGGTCCGCAGGAGCTCGCTGAGCTCCGCGGCGGTGATCAGGACCTTTCCGCGCGGGTCCACCGCGGGGGTCCCGCTCAGTAGTTGTTGCAGGAGTTGGCGACCGAAGTGATGGTGCCGACGTACTGCTGAGCCTCCGGCATGCCCTGGACCATGGTGGCCAGTTGCTGGCGCTTGGCCGGCGGAGCGTTCAGGAACATCTGCAGCATGCCCTGCGCGTTCGGGTTGGCGTCGAACTCGGCGGCTGCGGAGGGGTTCTCTGCGACCAGCGCCTGATGAACCTGCGAGTAGTTGCAGGTGGTGTTGATGATCGGGCCGAGGTCGGGGCTCGCAGCTGCGAACCCGGCTCCGGCTGAGAGCGACAGAGCCAGACTGCCCGCTGCGACTGCGAACCTGGTCAACGACAGAGAGGCCATTTTGCGGACGCCTTTCACCAATGCACTTTTACGGGAACTGAAGACCTAGTCAAGACTGGCTAAGCTTAGCCGACCACCGCGCAACTCGCTGAAGTCGCAGCTAGCGGCGATCTGGGGTGCTTACGAGCCGTGGCCGGGCTCGGTGCGCCACCACGGTGTGGGTTGCCGGGCAGCCCAGCCGTTGATGCCCTCCAGCTCAGCGGCCAGCGAGACCAACAGGCCATCGCTGTTGGCCGGCCCCATCAACTGCACTCCTATCGGCAAGCCCTCGGAGGTGAACCCGGCAGGCACGCTGATCGACGGCCACCCCAGCAGGTTCCACGGCCAGGTGACGGGGCAGGCCGCGATCATGGTGCGGTCGGTCTCCCAGCTGCCCAGGTCGTCGAATGTGTTCACCAGTGGTGGCGGCTGGGCAGTGGTGGGCGCCAGGACCACGTCGACGATCCGGAAGATCGAGCCCACCCGACGCTGATCCTGCGCCTCGTGGGCGCGGGCCTTGCGCAACACGGCCTGCGACAGCAGCCGGCCGGTGCGCATGTTGGCCAAGGTCCGCTGGTCCAGGTTGACACCGCCGCCGAGCCTGTTGGCGGCGGCCCACACCCCGGCGGTGGACCGGGACAGGAAATTCCACGACAGCCGCAGCCCGTAATCGGGGTTGCCCGGGAGGACGACGTGCCCGAGCAGCCGCAGCTGCTCGGCGGTGCGTTCCAGCGCGGCCCGGATCTCCGGATCCAGGCGAGCCGGGAACCCGGTGTAGGGGAACTGAGTCGACAGCGCGATACGCAGTTGACCCGGTGCGGTCCGCACATAGTCGGAGACCTTCATCGGCGGCGGTTTGTGCAGGTCCCCGTCGGCGTTGCCGGAGACCGCGTCCAGCACCAGCGCGGCGTCCTCGACGGTGCGGGCCAGTACTCCGTTGACGGTGAGTCCGTTGAACGCCTCCGGCAGCGGCCAGGTGGAGATGCGGCCACGCTGGGGCTTGATGCCGACCAGGTGCGTCCATGCGGCGGGGATACGCACGCTGCCGGCTCCATCGGATCCGATGGCAGCGGCGACCAGACCCGCGGCCACCGCCGCGGCGCTGCCTCCGGACGACCCGCCGGGAGTGTGCCGACGGGACCAGGGATTGCGGGTGTGGCCGAACCCGGGGCCACTGGTGAACGGCCACTGTCCCAGTTCGCAGGTGTTGGTCTTGCCGACGATCACCGCGCCGGCGGCCCGCAGCCGGCGCACCACCTCGGCGTCGTGGCCGGCGGGCTCGACATAGCCGGAGGCGCCGAACGAGGTGGCGACCCCCGCGATGTCGGTGTCGTCTTTGACCGCGATCGGGATGCCCAGCAGCGGGGCGCGGTGCCCGGCGGCCCGACGCCGGTCGGCTTCCGCGGCGCTGACCAGCGCAGACTCGGTGAACACCACCCGGAAGGCGTTCAGGGTGGACTGGCTGGCGTCGATGGCGTGTAGCGCGCGACGCACCAGGTCGACGGAGGTCGCCTCGCCGCTGGCCAGCTGGTAGAGCTGCTCGGTGAGGGTGGGGAAGCGGGTGCCGGACGCCGCGGGCGGGTGGGTCATCGGTGATGAGAGTATCGGCGTGCCGTACGGGTGGGTGTCGTCGAAACACCCCCTCGCGATGCGAAACTGGTCCGATGCGGCTGTACCGGGACCGGGCGGTGGTGCTGCGCCAGCACAAGCTCGGCGAAGCCGACCGGATCGTCACTTTGCTCACCCGCGACCACGGGCTGGTCCGCGCGGTGGCCAAGGGGGTGCGTCGTACCCGCAGCAAGTTCGGTGCCAGGCTGGAGCCGTTCGCCCACATCGACGTTCAGCTGCACCCCGGCCGCAATCTCGACATCGTCACCCAGGTGGTGTCGGTGGATGCCTTCGCCTCCGGCATCGTCAGCGACTACGGCCGCTACACCTGCGCCTGCGTGATTTTGGAGACCGCGGAACGTCTGGCCGGTGCCGAGCGAGCCCCGGCGACGGCGTTGCACCGGCTCACCGTTGGGGCGCTGCGCGCGGTGGCCGACGGTCGGCGCCCTCGCGAGCTGGTGCTGGACGCCTATCTGTTGCGTGCCATGTCGGTGGCCGGGTGGGCGCCGGCACTGACCGAGTGCGCCCGTTGCGCCACCCCCGGTCCGCATCGGGCATTTCATGTCGCGGCCGGCGGCAGCGTCTGCGGGCATTGCCGTCCGGCTGGGTCGACCACCCCGCCGATGGGTGTGCTGGATCTGATGGCGGCATTGCATGACGGCGACTGGGAGGTCGCGGAGCTTTCCACGGCGTCGCATCGTAGCCATGCCAGCGGATTGGTGGCCGCCCATCTGCAGTGGCACCTGGAGCGACGGCTTCGGACCCTGCCGCTGGTGGAGCGGGTTCAACCCCGGGCCACCGGCAGCGACGGCTGATCGACCGGCACCTACCTGGGGATTGCGTCCGTTTCGGTGGACTATGCGGGCGTCGGCGGTAGGCTGATGCGACTTCACGATCCCTAGGTTCAATCAGGAAGGCAGGCCGAATGTTTCACGACACCGGGTGGGGGCGCTGGGCGCACAGGACGACACCGGGCTACGGAGCCGGTATCGGTGCGGCGGCCGGAGCGCTACTCGTCGTGGGAATGATCCCGGCGGTGACTTCCTGTGCGCGGGCCGCCGAACCCGCTCCGGTCTCCGGGATTACGGCGCCGTTGCCGGCGAACGGCCCCGGTGCCGATGGTGCTGACGGTGCTGACGGTGCCAACGGAGCTGACGGTGCGCCCGGAGCCGACGGTGCCCCAGGTGCCGGTGGCCCGGGCTGCCCGGGCTGCCCGGGCTGGCCGGGCTGGCCCGGTGTTCCACCGGGTCCGGCCGCGCCGCCGGCTCCGCCGGCACCACCCAGGCCGGGTTGGCCGCCTGCACCACCGGGCGGCGTGCTTCGATGTGAGCCGCGTCGCACCGGCACAACCAGCCCCCGCTAAAGTCTGATCCGATCCGGCGGGGGGCAATTCGACAAGGAGCCACAAAGAAGTGACCGATAATCCACGCGCAGACGTCGTCTCCCGGCAGTACGAGCGGTGGACCTACCCGCCGCCCATCAACGACCTGCAGGCATGGTCGGCCGGAAACTGGGAGTGGTTCGACCCGAGCCACGCGCACCGGGTGCTGTGGCCCGATCGTGAATACCGCCCTGACCTCGACATCCTGATCGCGGGTTGCGGCACCAACCAGGCGGCGGTCTTCGCCTACAACAACCCGCAGGCGCGGGTGGTGGCCGTCGACATCAGTGCGTCGTCATTGGGGCACCAGCAGTACCTCAAGGACAAGCACGGGCTGTGGAACCTGGAGCTGCACCAGCTGCCGATCGAGGAGCTGTCCACGCTCGACCGTGACTTCGACCTGGCGATCTCGACGGGCGTGCTGCACCACATGGCCGACCCGAAGGTAGGCATGAAGGCGATCGCGGACCGCCTGCGGCCCGACGGCGTCGCCGGCATCATGCTCTACGCGCGCTACGGCCGCATCGGCATCGAAATCCTGGAGACGGTCTTCCAGGACCTCGGGCTGGAACAGAACGACGAGTCGATTCAGACCGTCCGCCAGGCCATCCGCCTGCTGTCGCAGGACCACCCGGTCCAGCCGTACCTCAAGATCGCCGGCGACCTGGCCTCGGACTCGGGTCTGGTGGACACGTTCCTGCACGGTCGGGCCAAGAGCTACGACGTCGACGGTTGCATCGACCTGGCCAAGTCGGCCGGCCTGGACTTCCAGGGCTGGCTGCTCAAGGCGCCGTACTACGCCCACGACGTGGCGGTGCCGTCGGCCGGCTTCTACGACAAGGTCAACGCCTTGCCGGAGGAGAAGATCTGGTCGGTGATGGAGCGCATCCACACCCTCAACGCTCGGCACTTCTTCATCGCCACGCGGCCCGAGCGGCCCAAGAGCAGCTACCAGATCGACTTCTCGACGCCCGAGAGCCTCGACTACGTGCCGCTGTTCCGTTGGAAGTGTGGCTTGAACGGCAACGAGATCTTCCGCTCGGGCTGGCGCATGCCGCTGAACCCGGCGCAGCTGCCGTTCGTTCAGAGCATCGACGGTCGTCGCAGCATTCGTCAGATCGCCGCGGACCTGGCGCAGGCCGCCGGCCCGGCGCGCGGCAGTGCGGCGGACCTGGAGAAGTTCGGTCGCAAGTTGTTCCAGTCGCTGTGGCGCCTCGACTTCGTCGCGATCGATCTGAGTGCCGGTTCCCGATCGTCGGCATAGTCGGTAAGCCGCCGCGGCGACCGCATGGTCGCCGCGGGCGGCTCCGGCCCGGTCGGGCAGGATAGGGCGCATGGTGTTGCATCGGGCCAATCGGAAGCCTGCCTTCCCCCAACTGCCCGCGGCACCCGACGACTATCCGGTATTCCCGGACAAGTCCACCTGGCCGGTGGTGTTCCCGCAGCTGCCGTCGCCGCCGGTCGGGGGGCCGTGTCGCCCCCCACAGCACACCTCCAAGGCTGTTGCCCCGCAGATCCCCGCCGAGGCGCTGCCCAACCACGTTGCCGTGGTCATGGACGGCAACGGCCGCTGGGCGACCCAGCGCGGGTTGGGTCGCACCGAGGGGCACAAGATGGGCGAGGCGGTGCTCATCGACATCACCTGCGGTGCGATCGAACTCGGTATCAAATGGCTGACCGTGTACGCGTTCTCCACCGAGAACTGGAAGCGCTCCGCTGAAGAGGTGCGCTTCCTGATGGGCTTCAACCGCGAGGTGGTGCGCCGGCGCCGGGAGAATCTCAACGCGATGGGCGTGCGGATGCGCTGGGTAGGTTCGCGGCCGAAGATGTGGCGCAGCGTGATCAAGGAATTCGAGATCGCCGAAGCCATGACCGTCGGCAACGACGTCATCACCATCAACTACTGCGTCAACTACGGGGGCCGCACCGAGATCGCCGAAGCTGCCCGGGCCATCGCCGAAGAGGCGGTGGCGGGCAAGCTGAACCCGAGCCGGATCAACGAGGCCACCATCGCGCGGCATCTGCACCGGCCCGACATGCCCGATGTGGACCTGCTGATCCGCACCTCGGGGGAGCAGCGGTCATCCAACTTCATGTTGTGGCAGGCCGCCTACGCCGAATACATCTTCCAAGAGAAGCTGTGGCCGGACTACGACCGCCGCGACCTGTGGGAGGCCTGCGAGCAGTACGCTTCTCGGCAGCGCCGGTTCGGCACGGCCTGATGACGGACCTGGCCGATCGCCTCACCGCGGTGCTCGCCGAGGTGGTGACCGTTGACGCCGAGCCGGACGGCGCGCTGACCGTCCGCCATGACGGCACACTGGCGTCGTTGCGGGTGGTGCCGATCGCCGAAGACCTTGAGCTGGTGTCGCTCACCCAGATCCTGGGGTGGGATCTGCCGCTGACCAAGCAGCTGCGTGAGCGCGCCGCCGAGCAGGCGGCCCTCAGTCAGCTCGGGACCGTGACCCTGGTCGAGAAGGCCGCCGAGTCCGCAGATGTGATGCTGCGCTACAACTTTCCCGGATCGGGCTTGACCGACGACGCGCTTCGCACACTGGTGCTGTTGGTGCTGACCAAGGGCGTCGATATCCGGGACGCGCTGATCGGCTGACGAACTCAGTTCCGGCAGTCGGCGCAGGTGCCGAAGATCTCGATGGTGTGCCCGACGTCGGAGTAGTCGTGCTCGGCGGCGATGCGGGCCGCCCACTCCTCGACCTCGCGGTCGCCCACCTCGACGGTGGCCCCGCAGTCCCGACACACCAGGTGGTGGTGGTGATGCTCCGAGCAGCGCCGGTAGACCGCTTCGCCGGTGTCGGATCGCAGCGTGTCGACCTGTCCGGCGGTGGCCATGGCCTGCAACGTGCGATAGACGGTGGTCAGGCCGATGTTCTCGCCGCGCTCACGCAGCGCGTCGTGCAGTTCCTGGGCCGACCGGAAGTCCTCGACGGTCTCCAGCAACGCCGAGATCGCCGCTCGCTGCCGGGTGGAGCGCACACCGGGGGCGGTCAACGGTCCTCACCGGCATGGGCTACGGCGTCGATGGCGATGTGCGCCAAGTGATGATCGGCCAGCCGGTAGAGCACTTCGCGGCCGGAGCGTTCCCCGGCGACCACCCCGGCGGCCTTGAGGATCTTCAGATGCTGACTGACCAGGGGCTGGGGGACTCCGAGCGCGTCGACGAGTTCATGCACGCAGCGATGCGACTCCTGCAGTTGCAGCACGATCGCGATGCGCACCGGAGCGGCCAGCGCACGCAGCAATTCCCCAGCGGCGTCGAGGATCTCCCGAGGTGGTGTCGCGGGGAAGGCAGGACCGGTGTGTTGGTGGCCGTCGGCCACCAGGCCAGACGCTGAGGAGGGCACAGCACCACCTCCGCACGTGTTGGAAATCGTTTTCAGCTGGCTTCCACTGTTCCATGCGTGATGATGCATGTCAAAGAACTTGGGCGGTATCGATACGATGACTGATGTTTTGCGTGTCGGCGTTGCCGGCGCGGTCCCGTCAAGACAGGAGTGCACCCCCTCGTGGCGTCCATCATCGACACCGTTGCCAACCTGGCCAAGCGACGTGGCCTGGTCTTCCAGTCGGGCGAAATCTACGGCGGCACAAAGTCGGCGTGGGACTACGGCCCACTCGGGGTGGAACTCAAGGAGAACATCAAGCGACAGTGGTGGCGCTCCGTCGTGACCTCCCGCGACGACGTCGTCGGCTTGGACAGTGCGATCATCCTGCCGCGGCAGGTGTGGGTGGCCTCCGGTCACGTCGCGGTGTTCAACGACCCCCTGGTGGAATGCCTCAACTGCCACAAGCGGCACCGGCAGGACCACATGCAGGAAGCGGTGGCGCTGAAGAAGGGCGGCAACCCTGATGACGTGCCGATGAGCGAGGTCGCCTGCCCGGACTGCGGTACCAAGGGCGAGTGGACCGAGCCCCGCGACTTCAACATGATGCTCAAGACCTACCTGGGCCCCATCGAATCCGAAGAGGGCCTGCACTACCTGCGGCCCGAAACGGCGCAGGGCATCTTCGTCAACTTCGCCAACGTGGTGACCACGGCACGCCGCAAGCCGCCGTTCGGCATCGGCCAGATCGGCAAGAGCTTCCGCAACGAGATCACCCCGGGCAACTTCATCTTCCGGACCCGCGAGTTCGAGCAGATGGAGATGGAATTCTTCGTCGAGCCGTCCACGGCCAAGGAATGGCACCAGTACTGGATCGACACGCGCCTGCAGTGGTACGTCGACCTGGGTATCAAGCGTGAGAACCTGCGCCTCTACGAACACCCGCTCGAGAAGCTGTCGCACTACTCCGCCGGCACCACCGACATCGAGTACAAATTCGGCTTCACCGGCAACCCGTGGGGTGAGCTGGAAGGCATCGCCAACCGCACCAACTTCGACCTGACCACGCATTCGGAGCATTCCGGGGTGGACTTGTCGTTCTATGACCAGGCATCCGACACCCGCTACGTGCCTTACGTGATCGAACCGGCAGCCGGCCTGACCCGCTCGCTGATGGCCTTCCTGGTGGACTCCTACCACGAGGACGAGGCCCCCAATGCCAAGGGCGGGGTGGACAAGCGCACCGTGCTGCGTCTTGACCCGCGACTGGCCCCGGTCAAGGCCGCCGTGTTGCCGCTGAGCCGCAACGCCGACCTGTCGCCGAAGGCCCGCGACCTGGCCGCTGAGTTGCGCAAGTCCTGGAATGTGGAGTTCGACGACGCCGGGGCCGTCGGCCGGCGCTACCGCCGCCAGGACGAGATCGGTACCCCGTTCTGCATCACCGTCGACTTCGACTCGCTCGAAGACCACGCTGTCACTGTGCGGGAGCGCGACACGATGTCTCAGGAGCGGGTGGCCATCGATGCGGTCTCCGATTACCTGGCCGTGCGCCTCAAGGGTTGCTGAACGCGTTCAGTCCCCGGCGGGTTCGGGGGCTGGCGGCCAGGCGGGCTTGAGCCAGTCGGTGCGAGCCCGCCAGGACTGCGCGGCCGCGTAGGCGAAAGCCAGGCTGGCCGCGCCCGCGCAGATCCAGGTGGGCAGTGTGAAGGTACTTCCGATCAGAACGCTGATCAGCTGGTAGGACATCGCCGCAACCTTCAAGGCGATCCAGGCCAGGTACTGGTCGGCGGAGGATTTGGAACGTGGATCGTCGCGCAGTGTCAGCAACACCCGGCCGGTGAGCCCGAACAGGTAGAGCGCGAAGACGCAGATCAGTGTCCAGTAGACCGTGAACCATGGGCCACGGGTCGCAAAGACATCCTGATACTGCGGTTGTCCACGGTCGGCTATGAAATACACGATGATCGTCAACGGCAGAACGAATTTCAGCGGCGCTTTGATGTAGCGACGCTCCCACAGCCTGGCACGATCCTGATCGGTCAGTCGCGTCGTCAGATGCCCGAACATGGTGGCCACCGCGGCGAACATGCACAGCGCAGCAACCAGGCCGGCGACGTTCCAAACCCCGAGCACGCGGTATATGAGTGGGTCGAGCAGCCCCCACCCGACGGGGGACATGAGAAGACCCGCGCCACCGATGAAGATCAGGATGCGCGAAGGATTGGTGTCCCAGCGTGATCCCCAGGTGTGGCGGCGGACCCACAGCGCATACCCGGATGCCGCCAGGGCCGCCGCCACGGCGACGTTGATGAGATCGAACATGGGTGTACCGGAACTCTAGAACCGGCCGCCGCCGCCCAAGAAGCCCCCGCCCGAAGACG